>CAYRLD010000008.1:11729-16025 GCA_964424925.1 uncultured Planctomycetales bacterium | reverse complement strand
TTTGCGAGACGAATGCGAGAAACGTGAGGTGTTTCCTGAAATCCATAGGCGACCCAGTTTCCATCCGGAGACCACGCGATCCCGGAAATGCGTCCATGATCACTTCGATCGAGGACTTTTCGACGCCCCTTTGCAAGATCGATCCAGATCACCTCCTGTCGGTGATTGGCGAGAACGACCTCATCCCGGGCAGGTGAGGTGACCATGTCGAGCGCTCGGCCGGGATTGAGCTTTGCGAGTTTTTTTCCGGGGAAGATCTGAAGGGTCTCTTCTCCTCCCTCATCGGTGATGGCGACAATTCTTTTTCCATCCGGAAGGTATTGCGCGTGACGGTAACGAACTCCGTCCTCTTTCCCGTGTTGTAGGGTGGAGCCTTCCCAGTTATCCATGCTGAACGCTTTTCCTCGTACGACGTAGGCACCCGCCTGTCCCCTTGGGTGGGGGCCAAAGCTCTGAAGGTATCGTTGTACGGGAACAAACTTGCGATTTCGTTGCGTCCGTGGGCTTCGCCAATCGATCTTGACCTTCGCTTCCCGATCCGTTTTCGGGTCGAGGAGGAAGAGATCTCCTGCCACATGATAGATGATTCGTTTCCCATCGGTGGAGGGGCTGCGTACATAAAACTCTTCATGATTCGTATGACGTTTGAGTCCTGCGCCGGTGGGGGTGCAGGAGTAGATATTTCCAATTCCCTCGTGGTCAGAGAGGAAGTAGATCCTTGATCCGATCCACATCGGGCTTGCGAGGTTTCCATTTAGTTCGATGAGTCTCTGGAAGGTTCCTTTTCCGGTCGGATCGACCCAGAGTTTTCCGGCTCTTCCTCCCCGATACCGTTTCCATTTAGAGGGGGCGAGTCCGTGTCGCCCGAGGGCGACTCCTTTGGCTCCATAGGTAATATAATTTGTCGGTCCCCAGGGAAATTCCCGCGGGTGGCCGCCCTTTGAGCTGACCGCATGCATCGGGGTGTACCCTTGGAACGCTTGGCCAGCATTGCTCCAGAAGAGAATCTCTTTTCCGGAGGGGCTCCATCCGGCGATGCCGGTCATCGTGGCACCCAGGTGTGTTATTCTCTGGGCAGGTCCCCCCTCTGAGGGCATGAGGTAGACTTCAGGGTTTCCTTCTTCCCGCGCAATGAGTGCGATCGATTTCCCGTCCGGAGAGATCGAAGGGGAAGAGGCGGCTCCGAGGCCGGAGGTTAACCTTCGAGGGATTCCGCCTTGGGCGGAAACGGTCCATAGATCGTCTTCACACGAGAAAACGACCTGGTTTTGGTGAATCGCTGGGTCCCGGTAATATCCTTGTATCGTCATAGGGGCCAATCCTACCCCCTTGTTGCCGTTCTGTAAAAGGTTCCTGTTATTTCGGCGAGATCAAACTTGAAATCCGATCTCTTCGTATCTACTCTTGGAACCTTCCAAATACGAGGAGTCAGATATGAAGATCGCACTTATTTCAGGAATTCTCTTTGCGGGTCTCGGAGCGTATCTCCAGGACGAAGATCAGGCAAAACGGATCGCCCAGTTTGTCGAACAGCTCTCGTCGGATGACTTTGAAGTACGAGAAAAGGCGAGCTCAGAATTAAAAAAAATTGGTTCGGATGCGATTCCAGCTTTGCAAGAGGCTGCGAAGAGCGAAGACCCAGAAACGCGGATGAGAGCGGAAAGCCTTCTGGAGTCTCTCAAGAAGAAACCGACCCCTACTCCTCGCAGAAAGAGTAAAACCGGTCCAGGGGTTTCGATTCAGAGTCGCAATGGCGATTCTGTGTATACGGTGACCCCTTCGAAAGGAGATCCGATCACCTTTCACAAACGCCGGGATGGGTCTGTTCTTTTGGAATATATCGATCTGGAAGGGAAAGAGGCCCGCGCGGAAGCGGACTCTTTGAATGCCTTTTTAGAAGACCACCCCGAATTGGCGAAGAGGTTTGGGATTTCGCAGGAAGGGATCAAATACGGAGGGGCGCGCGCCTCTTTCCGAAATCAATTCCAATTTAAATTTAGTACGCCGGAAGATTTCGGACAGGATTTCGGAGGGCTCGAGGAAGAACTTCGCAAACGGATGGAAGGGTTGCGCAAATTATTCGAGGAGCCTGGTGAGTTCTCCATGCCGGACGATGGAAACTTCTTTCGGTTTGGTTCCCCTCGTCAAAAAGCGGTGCACGGGGCGGTTCTGGTTGCGGTTCCAGCGGCCTTGCGTGCGCACGTTTCCATCCCGAAGAAAACGGGCGTGATGGTCAACTCCGTCAAGAGTGATACGCTTGCCTGGAGATTCGGTCTGAAGAAGTACGATGTCATTCTGAAAATTGGCGACACGCCTGTTCGTTCTGCTGCGGATGTGAAGGATGTACTCGACGAGGATGGTTCGATCACCCTTCTTCGCAAGGGGAAAGAGGTTCTCCGTCACGTAGAGTATTAGATTGAATCTTTCCCCCCGGAATTTATATTCTGGGGAGTCATGGGTGTAGCTGAAACAGCGGTCGTTTCGAAGAAGAATTTTCTGGCCCGGTTCACCGAGGCGGGCCCTTTCACGGCGTTTATCATCTTCGTCATTATTGTGGCGGGGGTGGTCGTCGGGATGCAGACCTCCGATGCCTTGATGGTGAAGTACGGGGGGCTTCTCGGGGCGATCGACACGATCGTTCTGGTGATCTTCACGCTGGAGGCAATTTTCAAAATTGCCGCAGGCGGGAAGAGGTTCTGGAGATATTTCCAGGATCCGTGGAACTGCTTCGATTTTGCGATTGTGGTTGTCGTCCTCCTTCCTGTGGGGGCGAGTTACGTTGCCGTGCTTCGTATGGCGCGGATCCTGCGGGTTTTCCGGCTTGCGTCGATGATTCCCCGTTTGCAGGTCTTGGTGAATGCCCTTTTGCGCAGCGTTCCCTCCATGTTCTATGCCGGGCTTCTTCTCTTCCTTCTTTTCTACATCTATGCCGTTCTGGGAACGATGTTGTGGAAGGAGAATGATCCGGTCCATTTTGAGCATGTCTGGGTCTCAATGCTCTCTCTCTTCCGCGTGGTGACCCTCGAAGATTGGACCGACATCATGTATATCAATATGTATGGGAGTGACCATTACGGCTACACCCCCCAAATGTTGCTCGATACGGGGGCGGTCTCCTCTGCTACGCCCCTCGGAGCGGCCGCCTTCTTTGTCAGTTTCGTCATGATCGGGACTATGATTATCCTGAACCTCTTCATCGGAATCGTGATGGCGAGCATGGATGTGGCACGCCGGGAGTCCGAAGCGGAACAGAAGGCGAAAGAGGCGAAGCAGTCGACCTCAAAGGCTTTAGAAGCACAACTTCACAGTCTGCAGCAGAGGCTCGATCTCTTTAAGGAGGATCTGGATGTGATCCGCGTGTTTGTAGAGAGAGATCACGTCGAGCAGGAGCAGGCCATCCGGAAGAAAGTAGAGGAAGAGAAGTAAGGCTTAGTTCCCAATCCGGAAGATGATGTCCTCTTCCTGTGAATTTCCGCCGTTGTCGAGGCCGTCACTCCCCACACTGTAGAGGACGAATCCGTTTCCTTCCCGCCGGTATTTGTACGGCTGACCGGTGAAAGGGTCCTGCATGAGGCCCGGAGCGATCGATTTTATCTGTTCAAGCGAGGTAGGGTAGGACCCTTGTGTACTCCGATGTTCCGAGAGTGCGAGCGCGATTCGTTGTGTGGCCGTGATCGCCTCCGATTGCGCCATGTTCTGGAAGATTCTGCCGACACTCGGGAACACCTGTTGGGTGATTTCCGCATACTGGGGAGCGGTTTTAATCCGGTTTTCAATTCGGGAGAGTTCTTCGCTGATCTCGTGATAGGGCTGTGGAGTGAGGGTGTATATATCCTGGTACAGTCTGGTCAATATCTCGAGATCGTTCGCCCAATTTTGGTTTTTCGATGGATCGGGAACGCCCGTATTCTCGGAGATATTCTCTATAAATAACCGGGTCGACGCATGAAGTTCTCCCAGGATGCCGACCTGTATTCCTTTCCCGAAGTCCCGGTTCTCAAGGCTTGTTTGGAGGAGGGCTCCATACTCGGCCGGATCCCAATTCTCCTGAAGAAGAGTGTGTGATTTTGAGATGCAGGCACTCTGAACAAGCTGGGAAACGAGGGTCGGATCAGATTTGAGGGAATCTCCCAGAAGGGCCGCAATTTCGGCCGAACGAGCCGACGTTTTCCCTTCTCCAAGATTCGCGTCGAGGAGAACGAGGCTCTGTAGTTGGATCATCTCCGAAATGTGAGGAAGCTCGGTAACCCATCCATCTCTCCATTGGATATTAAAATTGCAGCCGGGGCGTTGGGA
>CAYRLD010000008.1:0-11719 GCA_964424925.1 uncultured Planctomycetales bacterium | reverse complement strand
CTCTTATTCTTTTCCAGATAAGCGCGAAGGATTTCCTTCTCGGCTTCGGTTACTATTTCTCCGCTTTGCAAAGCCTCTTTAGCCGCTTTCTCTTCTTCGGTGAATTCGGAGAGGTTTTCAAAAGCTTTTCTATAGAGGATCGCCGAGTTCTGATGATCCGGAATCGGTTCCGGCGTGATCAGGGCGAGCAGGTCATCGAGCACTTTCTCGATCTGTTCTTTGTCCCAACTTCGGACCGCGATGAGAAGTCGGTCGATGATCGAATCGTATCGAGTGTAGGTGGCCTCTTCTGCAGGAGGAGGGTCCGGTTCTTTCCGTTTCGTCTCCGAGATCTTTTCTTCGGGCAGGGAAGGGATCTCTTCTTTGACCGTCTCTTGACGAGTCTCGGGAGGACTTTTCGGTGGGGTCGGATTTTTTCTCGCCAAAAAGAATGCTCCGACAAGAATGCCAATCCCCAAAAGGGGGAGGAGCCACTTCGAATTCTTCATCTCTTCAGTATACAAAAAAGGGCCGACGATTTCTCGCCGGCCCTTCCTGAATACTTTCTTTTTTAGTGCATGAGGCAGGCGAAGACCGGTTCCATCTTCTTTACCCGTTTGAAGCCGTAGACCGGAATCCGTTTCTTCACCGCGACCTTGACCTCGTAAGGGACGCGGACGGTGTAATGTTCTTCCACTTCGTAGGGAACCTTTACACAGAATGCCTCCCGTACCGTATACGCTTCTTTTACCTGGTAGGGTACCCGTGCCTGATACCTCTGAGGAACATAGCAGGCAACCCTCCCATACGAGTTTCGGTAGATCGGCTGTCCGTACCGGTTTGTCCCCGCCATGATCCGTCGCGGTTGGGATTGAAACCCAGGGACATACCGGGTTTTCCATTCGGTGCGATACCGGGTGACCCACCTGTATTTCGTGATATTCCGGTACCGGGTCTCTTCCCGGAACTTTTTGATCGTACGGCAACGGCTCTCTTCCCGAAAGCGAGTTTCCGTCTTCCACTCTGTTACCTCTTTGTGCCCGATGATGGCGCGGACTTTATCGGTTACTTCTCGTTCCCCGGTCTGAACGCAGCACGATGTATTCTCTTTCAATCGGGCCTTCCGTGCTTTCCACTTTCCCTTCTTCTGTTTTTCTACAGTTTTGGAGTGGTGGTCGCCGGGATGGGCGTTCGCCTGTCCAGCCAGAGTTCCCATCAAGATCGTTGCCACTGCTATCACGGTTGTTTTCATCTTTTCCTCCTTATCCAATTTCTATTTTTCTCAGAGGGGAAATACGACAGAGAACGAAAAGGGTTCCCAAAAATTGGAAATTAGTTGACGGTTTTTCCGCGGGGCCGGACACTGGGTCCCGTGCGATACGGGTTCATAATTGATCAGACCAGATGCATTGGATGCCATGCCTGTACCGTTGCCTGCAAATCGGAAAACGAAGTCCCTCTCGGTACCTTTCGCACCTGGGTTAAGTATGTAGAAAAGGGCTCTTTTCCTGACACGCGCCGCCATTTTGCCGTACTGCGATGTAACCAGTGTGACAATGCGCCCTGCATGGCGATCTGTCCCACGAAGGCACTCTTCCGTCGGGAGGATGGGATCGTCGACTTCGATTCCTCCGCCTGTATCGGCTGCAAGTCGTGCATGCAGGCCTGCCCGTACGATGCCCTCTACATTGATCCCCTCTCCAATACCGCCGCGAAATGTAATTATTGTTCTCATCGCGTCGATAAGGGACTCGAACCTGCCTGTGCCGTCGTCTGTCCGACGCAAGCGATCATCCCGGGGGACCTTGATGATCCCTTGAGTAAGATTGCCCAAACGCTCGGAAGAAATCCTGTTCAGGTACGAAAGCCAGACCAGGGAACAAAGCCAAAAGTCTTTTATATCGGTGCCGAATCAACGCTGCTCGACCCTCGCATTCCGCGCGACTCTTCCCCGATGTTCACCGACCCGGGAAAACTGAAAACAGAACCGGCCGACATCGGGACGACCCGCGAGGTGTATGACATTGCCCACGAGGAACCGTGGGGCTGGAAGGTGTGGGCGTATCTCTGGACGAAATCGATCGCGGCGGGGGTCGGGATCTTGGCCGCATTCCTCACCCTGTTTTCAGGAGAAGGTTCGGGGTGGGCTCCACCCGCGCTTGCGCTTCTCTTCCTGACGATTACAGCCGGGTTACTTATTTTCGATCTGAAGCATCCGGAACGATTCTGGTACATGCTCGTGCGGCCAAACTTTTCTTCGTGGCTGGTCCTCGGCGGAATGGTCATCACAATGTTCGGTCTTGTGGGCGGGGTCTGGCTCCTGTCGGACCTTCTCGAAATCAAACTACATCAAGCGGTGTTTTGGGTCATGCTTCCCCTTGGAGGATTGACCGCGGGATATACTGCGTTCCTTTTCCACCAGGCGGAAGGGAGGGATTTCTGGCAGTCGCCACTCCTCTTGGTTCACTTGATTTTTGAGGCGCTGGTTTGTGGCGCGGCGTCTCTGCTTCTTCTTGAGGCAGCGGGACTCTACAGCGAACCGGGACTTATTCTGGAAGGAACGCTGGGGCTCTCGATTCTTTTTCAATGGCTTGTCGTTCGGCATGAACTCGATCCGGAACATGGAAATGTGGATGTTCGAAATGCGGCGCGTGAAATCCTTTCGGGACGATTCTCCCTCTCTTTCTGGTGGGGGGTTTCTCTTGGGGGAACCCTCGCTCCGCTTCTCCTTTTGGGAGGGTTCTTTTTCCTTACGGGAATGCCGGGGTGGCTTCCGCTTGTGGCTTCTTTATTGGCTCTCTGCGGTGCCCTCGAGTACGGCCGTATCTGGATTCGTGCTGGTCAGTCAGGAAAACTCTCATGACACTCGAAAAATTTCCGCCGGTTGAGAAATGGAACCAATGGGTCGAGTACGATCCCAGGGCTTGGCCGAAGAAGGTGGAAAAGGAATACACCCTTGTCCCCACCGTCTGTTTCAACTGTGAGTCGGCCTGCGGGCTTCTCGCTTATGTCGATAAGAAGGACTTCTCCATTCGAAAGCTCGAGGGGAATCCGTACAGTCCCAATTCGCGCGGCCGGAACTGTGCGAAGGGTCCCGCGACGCTGACGCAGGTGAAGGATCCGGAAAGACTGCTTTACCCGATGAAGCGGGTCGGTCCGCGCGGGGGCGGAAAATGGGAGCGAGTTACCTGGGATTCCGTCCTCGACGAAATCGGCGGCCGGATCCGAAAGGCGATCCAGGAAGAGCGCCACAACGAGGTCATGTACCACGTCGGCCGCCCGGGCGAAGACGGGTACATCCAGAGAACCCTCCAGGCGTGGGGTCTCGACGCACATAACAGTCATACGAACGTCTGTTCTTCCGGTGCCCGCCTCGGGTACGGCATCTGGATGGGGAACGACCGCCCGTCTCCCGACTATACAAATGCGAACTTTATTCTTCTGCTCTCGTCGCACCTGGAAACGGGGCACTACTTCAATCCCCATGCCCAGCGGATTATGGAGGCGAAAAAACGGGGAACACGGATCGCCGTGATGGACGTCCGGCTCTCGAACACCGCATCGATGGCGGATACGTGGATGCCGACCTGGCCGGGAAGTGAAGCGGCTGTTCTTCTTGCGATGGCGAACATTCTTATCCAGCGGGATCTCTTCGACCGGGCTTTCGTCGAGAAGTGGGTCAATTGGGAAGAGTATCTCGAGAAAGAACATCCCGATACGGAACGAACGTTCGATCAATTTGTCACGAAACTAAAAGAAGTCTACGCGGAGTATACGCCCGAGTTCGCGGAGAAAGAGTCCGGTCTCGCGGCGGAAAAGATTGTTTCGTGCGCGCTTGAAATCGGGAAGGCACAGGGAAAGTTTGCCGCACATGTCTGGCGGAATGCCGCTTCGGGGAATCTGCATGGCTGGCTGGTCGCCCGCGCGCTCTTCTTTCTGAACGTTCTTACCGGGAGTGTTGGATGTGAGGGGGGCGTTCTCCCTAACGCGTGGACAAAGTTTGTTCCGAAGATGCCTCTGGCTCCTCCGCCGCAGAAGGTCTGGAGCGAACTGCTCTGGCCGAAGGAATATCCATTTTCGCACCACGAACTCTCGATTCTTCTGCCGCATTTTCTCAAGGAGGGTCGGGGGAAACTCGACACGTACTTCACGCGCGTCTACAACCCGGTCTGGACCAACCCGGACGGTTTCTCCTGGATCGAGGCGCTGAAGGACGAGTCGAAGATCGGGCTTCATGCCTGCCTGACACCCAACTGGAGCGAGACCTCCTGGTTCGCGGACTACGTCTTGCCGATGGGGTTGGGGCCGGAACGACACGACACGATGTCATTCGAGACACACGCTTCCAAGTGGCTTGCCTATCGTCAACCGGTTCAGCGCGTGGCGATGAACCGGCAGGGAAAAAAGATAACCGACACCCGGGAATCCAATCCCGGTGAGGTGTGGGAGGAGGACGAGTTCTGGATCGAACTCTCCTGGCGGATCGATCCGGACGGGTCGATGGGGATCCGAAAACATTTCGAGTCTCCCTACGTGGACGGAAAAAAGATCACGATCGAGGAGTTCTTCCGCTGGACCTTCGAGAACGGTGTGCCGGGCCTTCCCGAGAAGGCAAAAGAGGAAGGGCTGAAGCCTCTGGAGTACATGCAGAAGTATGGCTCCTTCGAAGTCGAGGCGATGCCGTACGGCCTGCATGAGGAAAAGGGTTTTCCCACCCCGTCGAAGAAACTCGAATTTTATTCCTCGACGTTGAAGGAGTGGGGGTGGCCGGAGTACGTGGTTCCCACATACGGTCGAAGCCACGTTCATCGCGTGTCGGTGCAGGAAGAGAAGAACGGCTTCTGTCTCGTTCCGACGTTCCGGTTGCCGACGCAGATCCATACCCGGTCGGCCAACGCGAAGTGGTTGACGGAACTTTCCCAGACGAACCCGGTCTGGATCCACACCTCCGATGCGAAACGGCTTGGCGTTCGCTCCGGGGATCTGGTTCGGGTCGAAACCGATATAGGATACTTTGTCAATCGGGCGATGCCGACCGAGGGGATCATGCCGGGCGTGGTCGGTTGTTCCCACCATTTCGGCCGGTGGCGCCTCGACAAGGAGAAGGGGGGCGAGCGCTGGTTGACGGCGCGGGCCGACCTGGAAGAGAAAGGAGAAGGGAAGTATCTTCTCCGGCAGATCGAGGGGGCCGCTGCATTCAAGAGCGATGACCCCGACTCTGAGCGGATCTGGTGGTCTGAGGTTGGGGTACACCAGAACCTCACCTTCCCGGTCCATCCCGATCCTTTAAGCGGCATGCACTGCTGGCATCAGCGGGTGCGCGTCTCGAAGGCCCGGATTGAAGACAAGTATGGCGACATCTTTGGGGATACCGAGAAAGCGCATGAGGTCTACCGAGAGTGGTTAAAGATGACCCGTCCTGGACCTGGCCCTGGAGGATTACGAAGGCCTCTCTGGTTGCAGAGGCCCTTTAAGCCTGAAGAGGGAGCGTATTACGTAAAATGAGACCGTGCCGGAAAAAGCGGCCTCGATGGAAGAGTCCTCCGGAAGAAAAGCGCCGGGAGGCTTCTCAAGATACGAAACGGTTTGTGGAGAAGCGGCTTTCGGGTCGAAAGCGACCTTCCTGAATTCTCCCGTTGTTCTTGAGTAGAGTGCGTTCAGGCTGGCTTTTTCTGGCGTCCTTGGTATGGTTTACGGGATCCAATTCCGTATTTGGGGTAAAGATGAGATGGAAGCGGTTGTAACCAAGACCAACACACACGAAGAGATGGACCGGATGGTCGCTGACCTCCGAGCGAAAAAAGACGAATGGATCGAGGT
This sequence comes from uncultured Planctomycetales bacterium, assembly GCA_964424925.1. Taxonomy (GTDB): domain Bacteria; phylum Planctomycetota; class MHYJ01; order MHYJ01; family JACPRB01; genus CAYRLD01. The sequence continues at coordinate 5,920 of CAYRLD010000008.1, read as the reverse complement.
CGGAGTTCCCGAGCGGATCGCCATCCTCAAAGAGTGCATGGAGCACACCTTTCGGGTTTCAGAGCCTTGGGTCCAGGCGGCGTGCCAAGCGAAGGGCTTGTCGATGGATGCGCCCACCGCCGCAGAAGAGTGGCTCGGCGGGCCGGCAACCACACTCCGAAACTTCCGGGTCTTGATTGAAGTCTTAAAAGAGATCCAGAAGCATGGAAAACCTCCGATCTCTTCCGATAAAGTTCGTGCGTTAAAAGACGGGCAACTCGTCGTAGATGTTTTCCCGAGAAATGGCTGGGACAAACTGATGTACCAGGGTTTTTCAGGTGAGATATTCGTAGAGCCGGGAGTCGCTCGAGAAGAACTTCAGGCGACGCTGGCTGCGAACTACCAGGAAGATGCACCGAAGGAGGGGAAGGTTGCCCTTATTCTTGGTGCCGGGAACGTAGCAAGCATCGGTCCGATGGATCTTCTCTATAAGCTGTTCGTCGAAAATAAGGTGTGTGCTCTCAAGTGGAATCCGGTGAATGACTATCTCGGTCCTTTTGTGGACCAAAGCCTCCAGCCGCTTCTCGATCGGGGATTTGTGCGCTCTGCCTATGGTGCAGCGGAGGTCGGAGAGTACCTCGTGCATCACGAGGGGATTGATGAAGTGCACATCACAGGATCAGACCGGGTTCACGATATCATCGTCTGGGGAAAGCCGGGCGACGAGCAGGAAGAAAATAAGAAGAACGGAACTCCGAAACTAAACAAGGAGATCACAAGCGAACTTGGATGTGTCTCCCCGGTGATTATCGTTCCCGGATATTGGACGCAGAAGGAACTCGATTTCCAGGCGGCGAACGTTGCGACGATGGTAACGAATAATGCGTCGTTTAATTGCAATGCCGCGAAGGTTCTCGTCACCTGGAAAAATTGGCCGCAGAGATCTGCATTCTTAAAGCGGGTCGAGGAGATTCTTGCAGAAGCACCCCTTCGAAAGGCGTACTACCCCGGTAGCGATAAAAAATATGGCTCCTTCTTGGAAGCCCACCCAGAGGCGAATAAATTAGTAGAAGGGAACGAAGAGTCGATCCCCTGGACAACGATCTTCGATGTCGATTTCGAAAAGAAGGATGACATCGTTTTTCAGCAAGAAGCGTGGTGTGGTCTTCTTGCGGAGACGGCGGTTCCGGCCCAAAACGAGAAAGAGTGGCTTCGAAATGTGGTCGATTTCTGTAATGACGACCTCTGGGGAACGCTCAGTTGCACGGTATTGGCGCACCCGAAAACGGCGCAGGTGCTCGGCCCTGCTTTTGAAGAGGCTCTTCAAAACCTTCGGTACGGAAGTGTTGGCGTCAACCATTGGGCCGCGCTCAGTTATGCCTTTGTCTACACCACCTGGGGAGCCTACCCAGGGCATACCCTCGAGGATATTCAGAGCGGAATTGGTGCGGTTCACAATGCGCTGATGATCGAGAAACCGCAGAAGAGTATTGTGCGTGGACCCTTTACGATGTTTCCGAAGCCTCCGTGGTTTGTGACGCATAAGAATGCCCACAATGTGGCGCGGAAACTGGTCGCGTTCGAATACAAGCCTTCCCTCTGGAAGCTGTTTGGAATTCTCTTCTCGGCCCTTCGAGGGTAACGCCCCTTTAAAATAATGCAGGGCGCCCTGAAGATGTGAAGGACGCCCTGACTTTGGGGGAAGAAGTTTGTGGATGAATCCCGTCTCTCTTTTATTTCCTCTCTCTAATCACACCCGCCGATGGGGCAGGAAGGTTGTTCCGTCTCTCCTTCCGAAAGGGACATCGGTTGGTTCTTCCGTGACCCATTTCGGTATACCGTGACGCCTTTTACACCTAATTCGGCGGCGAGTTCGTAGACGCGGGCGACATCTTCTACCGTTGCGTCTTCGGCAAAGTTTACCGTCTTGGAAACCGCATTATCACAATGCTCCTGGAAGGCGGCCTGCATGCGCATATGATCTTCGGGAAGAACATCATGTGCGCAGGCAAAGACCTCTTTCCAGCTTTGTGGAATCTCCTCAATTCCACGACAGGTCCCTTCCCGGGAGACCCTCCGAAAAATTTCGTCAGAGTGAAATCCTTCCCGCTTTGCGATGTCTAGGAACAGAGGGTGGATCTCTTGCAATTTTTCGCCATTGAGTACATTTCGTTCGAAGACGAGAGAATAGAGAGGTTCGATCCCTCCCGAAGCACCCGCAATAATAGAGATGGTGCCCGTCGGGGCAATCGTGGTAACGGTTGCATTCCGAACCGGCACGGGGGCCCCAGCTTTCTCTCTTGCTTCTTTCCACTTTTGGGGGAAATACAGATGGTCTTCTTCGGTCGCAAAAAGGCTTTTATCAAAGTTGGGGAAGGCTCCCCGTTCTTGGGCGAGTTCCATGGAGGCGTTCCATCCCTCTTCCCGGATAAATTGCATCAGTTTTCGACCAAGAGAGACCGCTTCTTCTGAGTCGTAGGGAATTCCTTTGGAATAAAGGAGGTCGGCCCATCCCATGACCCCGAGCCCAATTTTCCGGTTCCCTTTGACGATCTCTTCGATCTGTGGCTTAGGATACTTATTTACATCGATCACGTTATCGAGGAATCGAACCGAAAGACGTACGGTCTCTTTTAGGCGATCCCATTCTATTTCTTTATTCGGTCCGATAAAGTGACCGAGGTTGATCGACCCTAGATTACACGCTTCGAAGGGGAGAAGGGGTTGTTCTCCACACGGATTGGTCGCTTCCATCCGGCCGAGAGCCGGGGTGGGATTCATGTCGTTGATCCGGTCGAGAAAGAGAACTCCCGGTTCTCCCGATGCGTGCGCTTTCTTTACCAGGAGTTGAAAGAGTTCCCGAGCACTCCACTCTTTGGTTTTAAATCCAGAGAGGGTTCCCTCGGTATCTCGAATCTTTTCTCTGAGGGGGCCTCTTTCTCCGTTGGCCGGGTTGATCACTTCGTGAGGTTGGTCCTGTCGAACAGATTCCATGAAGGCACTCGAGAGGCCGACGGAAAGGTTGAAGTTGTTCATCTCTCCGAGATTTTCTTTCAGCCGGATGAAGTCGAGGATATCCGGATGGTCGACCCGGAGAACTCCCATATTGGCTCCGCGGCGGAATCCTCCCTGGTGGATTGTTTCCGTGGTTGCGTTATAGACCCGGAGGAAACTGAGCGGTCCGCTCGATCGTCCGTTTGTGGATGCAATTCTCGTTCCTTCCGCCCGCAGTTGGGAGAAGTCAAATCCTGTTCCTCCTCCGGATTGATGGATCACGGCGGTGGAACGCATCGTATCGAAGATGCCGTCGTCGTTTTCCGAAACGATCGCATCTTTGACCGGAAGAACAAAGCAGGCGAAGAGTTGTCCGAGTCTTCTCCCGGCATTCATAAGGCAAGGGGAGTTCGGGACAAAGTCGAGGGAAGTGAGCAGGTGGTAGAATCTCTCCGTCCATTCTTTTGGGTTTGATTCGACCGAAGCGACCGCGGAAGCGACCCTTTGAAAGAGTTCTTCCGGGGTTTCCGTGACCTCTCCAGCTTTGTTTCGGATTAGATAGCGCTTCTCCAGCACCGCCCGGGCATTCTCAGAGAGAAGCGGACCTGTAGAGGTTTGGCTCGAATTTTGTACTGCGCTCTCCCGCACGATCTTCCCCACATGATACGACCCATTGCGTATCTACCATTATCCTACCACAATATGTTGGTGATGGAAGGGAAAAAGGCTACTCCCACTCAATGGTAGAAGGGGGCTTTGAAGAGATGTCGTAGACAACACGGTTGATTCCGTGCACCTCGTTGATGATTCGGGAACTGATGGTTGCGAGAACCTCATGGGGGAGGCGGGCCCAGTCTGCCGTCATCCCATCGACGCTTTCACAGGCACGAACGGCCGCCACATTTTCGTAGGTACGGGAGTCTCCCATGACGCCTACGCTGGAGACCGGAAGAAGGACCGCAAAGTATTGCCACAGCTTTTTATGAAGGCCCGCTTTTTCCACCTCTTGGCGAACGATCTCATCCGCGTCGCGGAGAACATCGAGTTTTGTCCGATCGATTGCTCCTGGAAACCGGACCGCCAGTCCCGGTCCCGGAAAGGGTTGTCGAGAGACGAGTTCATCGGGAAGCCCTAATTCCCGACCCATTTCTCGAACCTCATCTTTGAAGAGGTTGCGAAGCGGTTCAATCAGTTTGAATCCGAGCTTTTCAGGAAGGCCTCCCACGTTATGATGAGTTTTGATTTTTACGGATGGGCCTCCGAAGGCGGATTGACTTTCGATGACATCCGGATAAAGGGTTCCTTGGGCGAGATAGTTGACCTTCTTAATTTTTTTCGATTCGGCCTGAAAGGTATCGATGAAGACATGGCCGATAATCTTCCGTTTCTTTTCTGGATCAGAGACGCCTTTTAGTTTTCGCAGAAAAGCTTCTGAGGCATCGACCATGATCAGTCGAAGTTTCATCTTCTTTTTGAAGAAGGCTCTGATTTCTTTGGCCTCGTTCTTCCGGCAAAGACCATTGTCAACGAAGACGCAAGTCAGTTGAGATCCGATCGCTTTCTGCAGGAGGGCGGCAACGACCGAACTGTCTACGCCACCGGAAAGCCCACAAAGAACCTTATCTTTTCCGACCGTTTCCCGGATGTCTCGAATTGATTCCCGGACAATATTCTTCATGCTCCAATCCCCGGAGCATTTACAGATCTTCTCGAGGAAGTTTCGGAGGATCCGTGATCCTTGAGGGGTATGGTGTACTTCTGGATGAAACTGAACCCCATAAAAAGGTCGCTTCTTATGTTTTACCGCTGCAAATTGGCAGTGGGGCGTACTGGCAAGAGGGGTGAAGTTTTTCTCGAGTGCTTCTACTCGATCTCCATGACTCATCCAGACCGTTGTCTTTTTGGGAACGCGGGTGAGGAGGGGGTCCTTTCCCCTAATCTTCATCTCGGTCCGGCCGAACTCTCGATTTTTTGAGGCCCGGACCTTGCTTCCCATAAACTGGCTTCCGAGTTGCATTCCATAACAGATTCCAAGGATTGGGACGGGCAGTTCGAGAATCTCTTTCTCACAGACCGGTGCCTTGTGTGCGTATACGCTTGAGGGGCCACCTGAGAGGATGATTCCCCGTAAGTTCCTTTGAGCGAGATGGTGCGCTTTTACATTTGGAGGAAGGATCTCGCAATAAACGTTCGCTTCCCGTACTCGGCGCGCAATCAGTTGTGTGTACTGGGAACCGAAGTCGATGATGGCAATGAATTCGTGGTTTGTCATATTCTTTTGAAATCAGCTGTCTTGAGGAATATCTACTTTATAGTTGGTCGTAAGAAGGGTCAATAACTCGATAAAATCACCAATGGTATGGTGCGGCTTTGTTTTTCCTTCCACACCAGAATATTTTGTCCCCCGGTTTGCAAGGATCGTATTTAAACCCACTTGGTTTGCCGGATCAATGTCATGAAGGGGGTGGTCTCCAATGTAGATCGCTTCTTCAGGGGCGATTCCTGTATCAGAAAGGGCCTTTAGATAGAGTTTCGGGTTCGGCTTGGAGATCCCGATCTGGTCTGAGATGAAGATCGCTGTGGGGGTAACGTAGGGGTAGATGTTTAGACGGAGAAGCTTTTCCGCCTGTTTGATCTGCAGACCCGCTGTAATAATTCCTCGAATCAAGTCCGTTCTTGCCAGAGATTGAAAGAGGGAAGGGACGTCCTCAAAAGGCTTTAGATGGGTCTGTTTTGCATCATGATACGCCTGTACAGCAGCGGCGATGAGAATGGCCGGATTTGCTTGAGGGAGGTCATGCTTGGTCAGTCGTAGAAGAAGCTTGTCAAAGTGGTTGTTGTAGTTGGAGCTGAATTCTGAAATGACCTCGTTCAACTCCCTTTGCAGTGCTTCTAGGGAGGGGCGAACTCCGTGGGCCCGGAGGGATTCGAGCGCAGCTACTCGTGC
>CAYRLD010000007.1:0-16140 GCA_964424925.1 uncultured Planctomycetales bacterium | reverse complement strand
GTCCGCGTCGGCATACTGAAGAGGATAAAACTTCATCTTGATCAATTCTGCTGATCCCTGATCTAACTGCTCTACCAGAGTTTTGATCGTGACCATATTTTCTTCCGTCGCAACCGCCACAATCGAGTTGGTTCTTGTATCAGCTATTACCCGAACCACATTGCCAGCGGTACTGGTTGCCGAAGGAGAAGAACTGCTGCCTCCACCACCCCGGCCGCCTCGCCCGCCACGACCACCGCCGCCACCAAAAAACTCCATCCAGCGACTCATGCCCCCTCGACTACTACCGCCCGTAGAGGCCTTTTCTTCTTTGAATATTTCCGCCAAGATTTTACTCGTTTCCGTTGCATCCGCATTTTGAAGGGGAAATACTCGGGTTTTGAGTTCTTCCACTGCCTCAACATCGATCACTTTGAGAATGAGCGCTGCTCGTCTGATTCCTTCCGATCGACCCGTCATAACCAAACTGTTGGAATAACTGTCGATGGAATAGGTTCCATCAGGGGCGATACAACTTTTAATCGTATCCCCCAATTCTTTTTGTACAGAGGCAACGTTCGCTCCCTTAAGAGGGATGATTTGGGTGATCACTTTATCGGTAGGCGCGATGTTTTCCGGATCCGATCCAAATCGAACCTCCAGATTTTTTTTCATCGCATCTTTTACCGTCATGATTTTGATGGTTTCCCCTTTTCGGGGCATGCGAGGCGCATACGGGTTGAGTGTCGCCATCCCATGCTGACGAAGAGCGGTATCCAAAAGAACCAACGCCTGTTCCGGAGAAACTTCTCCATCGCTGATCGCGGTAATGGTTCCCTTAGAAGGAGCACTCGTATTTTCATATACGTAGTTCCAGCCGAGCTGCTCGCAAACGTATTTCAAGACGGTCTCTACTCTCGCATCCCGGAAGTTGAAGGAGAGTTTAGGCTCCTCCGGTTCTTCCTGCCCGCCCATTACTGTGGGAGGGAAAAGCAAGATTGTCGCCAAGATCAGTTGAATTTTGGTCCACTTCATGAGACCCCCTGAATTCGGTTTCATCTATTCGTACCCTTTCTTATCGGCGATATCCGGCGTTCTTATTCCGGTTCTTCTTCCAATTCCACTTTCTTTCCATATTTCTTCCGCATCTTTTCGCGGAGCTTTTCAAGTCGACTGGACCTTCCTTCGGAAGGTTTTGGAGCACTTTCTTCCTTTGTAGACACACTTCCCTCCAGAGTTGTTCCATCGGTTCTCTGGATTTCAGACCCTGTAAAGATCTCTTTCTCCTCTTCTCCAACTCGAATCATCCCTTTTTCGAGATCGGTTTTGATAATTTCTGCACCCTGGACCTTTTCCCCTACCTTGCAAAAAGTCTCTTTTCGAGTAGCAGGATCATAAATCAGAACGCGGTACCCTTCCGAAAAACGTACAAAACCCCGAACAATGGGATTTGGCGCCGCTTTTTTAGGTCGCGGTTTGGAGGGTGTCGTTTTTCGAGGAGTACTTTTTTTCGGTTTTGGTTTGGCAGGCGAAAAGATGTTTCTTTCCTCTATGATTTTCCAATCATTATATTTCACCTGGGCGGGACTTTCTCCCTCTTGGAGAGGCCACAGGAAAAGAATGAACCAAATCATCATCGGGACCCTCTTTTTCGACTCTTTGATTTTATTTCGACCGGAAAATATTCGATCGTAGATAGTTTCATATCGACTGCGAGTACGTTATCGGGACGATCGAATCGACTCCGAAGAGCGAGTCGACGAACTCGTAGAAAATCGGATTCATTTTCCAGATTTATTAAAAATCGAATCCACTCCTGAATCCCGTAATGAGCATTTTTCACTTCCACCGAGGTTTCTAAAAAATCACCCTTCTGTTCCTTTTGATTCAATGGAGTCAGCGTGGGAAGTCGAGATTTACTCTTAATCGTTCGATCCATCAAACTGCGAACAAAAAGATCAAATTGATCTTTCTGTGTTTCCCGGTCGGGATCTTCCAATTCTTCGACTGTCATATCCCATTCTGTTTCGATAACGGTTTGCCTCTTTAAGTATGATTTCTCCAAGTGAAGCGCTTTTTTGGTAGCCGAAATCTGGCCGTCGAGAGTTTTCATATCATCAATTACGGGTTGAATCCCGATCAGCCAGAGGAGGTAAAACCCTCCCATTCCGGCCGCTGCAAATACTAATATTTTTTTTCTTCGTTCCATTACTTTGTAATCCTGATCAGCACGGCTTTTACACTGAAATCGTTTTGATACGATCCTTCTCCCCGTGGAATGAGGGGCCCAGGTTCTACATTCCGAAGATAGGGCAAAGCCTCTAATTCTTTCCGGAAGGTGGCATACGCATTCCTATCTCGCACCTTCCCTGTGACTGTAACACTTCCACTCTCTTCAAAAGTTGCGCTCACGAGGTAAAGTTTTTCCGCTGAAACCGAGGTTTGGCTCATCGCCTTCAGCAATTCTCCCCAAGGGAATCGACCCTCTTTTTGCCATGTTCGGGCCAATTTAAGATTGCTATCCATCCTTTTCAGATGAATCACTTTCGGTTTGATCTGTTTCAACTCAAGTCGCAAATTCGCCAACTCGGTCTCCCGATCCGAAACCAACTTCTGGGTAAGGAAAAAGATTCCAGAGAGGAGGACAACCGCGATAATGGCAATTCGATGTTCTTTTTTGAGATGAAATTTTTTCTCTACGGCAGGAGGCTTCAGAAGGTTGGGAACCCCTCCTTTCCCGGCAAGACAGACACCAACCGCGGAGGCCATTCCCAAATCCCATGAAATCCCGTTTTTTAATGTCATGGTTCCGTTGAGTCCGAGAGAGGCCCATTCTGTTGGCATTATAATTTTTCCAACATCGGAACCTTTTGATCTCGCTTGGAAAGCTAAAACGCTCCGGTCTATTTCTATTTTCAAAGAATTTTCTAGGTCGCTTCCTTCGGGAATAGGGGCCGTCCGGGTAACGGAAAAACTTCCTTTCTGAGAAATCAAAATTTCGGCTTGTTGACCTGATTGCCCGATAATCGCAACCGGTTCCGATTCAGATGAAACTAGTCGTGCCAACCCAAAGGTGCTTACGGTCACCGCATCCACTCTGAACCCCCCTTTCTCCAACTCTTCTAAAAGAGGGTCAAGAACGTCATTAGGGACCGCTGCGACCTGAACAGAAACCTTTCCATTCTCTTCCTTTCCGATCGCAAAGGAACTTCGGATTTGATCTGCATCTAGAGGAAAGTCTCGTTCCATTTGAAACCGAACCATTTGGATAATTTCTTCCAGGGTTCCCGAAGGAATCAGAAACTCTCTTAAAAGAGCCATTCCCCTTGGAATCACCAACGTTCCATGCCGATAAGAAGGTGGGATTCGGGAAAGTGAGTCCGAAAGCCCCCCTTGGGTACGAACGATATTCTCGGTATGGACAATCTCTGCACTTTTGCCCGTCATTTTGGAGACGACCAACACTACATTGGTTTCTGATATTTCAAGCGCAGTAAAGATCATGGACTTTCTGGTTGCTCCCATGGGTTATAGGGAAATCCCTGGCGACTGATGTCTTTAAAGTAGATCGGCCTGGGAGGGTCCTGAAGTTTGTCATATATCGCCAAAATTCTTTTAAATGCGAAAGGTCTCTCCTCTTCTGTAAGGGAAGATCCTTCCAACCGGTCTCCAATTCGACCCACAGAATCGATTCGAAATTGATACGAACGAGTTGTGATCTGGTTAGCGATCAATTTTAATTGTTGCTTCTTCATTTCTTCATCTAGTGAAACGTCCAAAATCCACCCTATATTGGACAAGTTAACCTCTTCCTGAGATCGGTACGCAATCATCGCTTCGACCATTTCCTCTTCCATCCCTGGTAACGTAAGGAGAATCTGTCTTGGCGCCGTATTGATATTAATCTGACCCAAAATAGGAGTGGGGATAACGGTGACACGATCGACAATTCGTTTAAAATCGGAGTTTGTAACTCCTTGCACATCAAGGAGATAACCGACACTTAGGTAAGGGCCGGAAGTCTGGATGGAACTGATCGTAGAGGATGAAAGAACGTCATTTAGCCCATTTTCGAGGTCGGCTTCGGGGCTATTGATATTGAGCCGTTCGGACCCGTCTGCTTGCTCATTTTTATCCATACTGTACACCGTGATAAAATTGGCAAACCCAAAATCGAGTTCTCCATCTTCATCCAGATCTTCTCTTGGATCCAAAATTCCGTTTTGATTGCGATCTTCCCCCCAGAAGAGTTCAGAGGTCACTCCTTTGACAAAAAGAAGTTCCTCTACCGTTTCAAAGAAAGCGTTTTTACAGGAGTATGGAGGATCCAAAGTAATGTAGTAATCTTCTTCCGCCCCGGAAGCCTCTGGCTCACTATTTTCATCTCGCCAATCAATAATGGAATCGGCAATTTCCTCGGTCATTTCCGGTAAAGCTAAAAGAGCCTCTTTTTCGGCAATATTAATATTGAGCCGGGAGGCTTCATCCGACATCCCCCAATACATTTGATTCTCAGAAAGAACCGGGTGAATCAGAGTAAAAACCCCTTCCCCTACCTCTACTTCATACCATTCCTCTTCTTCATTCGCCCATACGTCCTCTAATGTTTGTTGTTTTTCGGAATCACTATTAAGAATCACGATGGCTTTCTCGTATCCAGAAAGGGCGAGTTGCTCCGCCTTTTTGCGCGCGGCAAAACCATCGGCGAGAGAGGTTTCCGCAGCGGTCTCTAAAAGAAGAGAGTAGAGCATGAGAATTAAAAGCATAGAGATCCACAAAACCACAATAAGTGCAATCCCGTTTTGATTTTGCCTTTTGTTCATTCCGTACCCTCCGTCAGTGTCGGGGTCTCGGCGGCCACGGGGAGAAATATTTTTCCGGTAAAGGATTGGGTTTCGTCCTCGGATTGGGGAACGCGGAGAGTAAGGGTTATTTCAACCGCATGGGGAAGGGTAAGACTGAGGGTCGAATCCCAACTCTCCTGCCAATCACTGCCGTCAAAATATCGTAATCCAAAAAACACTACATTAGGACCGATCTCCTGGGCTTCTTCGTCTTCGTTTTCCACCTCAATAGAAGAAAGAAGGTCCCCGTTTTTGATTCGAACCAATCCTATTTGGTCGAACCCATCCTCCTCTTCCATGATGTAATATCGAGTCAATCCCAAATCCGATTCAGGTACGGAAGAAGAGAATGTCTCTCGATTCATGGCAAGAAAGCGGATTTCATCTAACGGTTCTTCCTCCGTTCCTTCGTTTGTGCCGAGAAATTGATAAACCGCCGGTTCGGAATAGGACCCAACGCCGACCGCACCCTGAAGGTCCCGCCGAAGGGTTTCAAAAACAAAACGAACTTCCTGTTGAACCGCAGAGACTTTTTGCGCATCGGAAGAGAGAGACTGCCCACTATCAAACAGTGCATAAGCCGCGCTCATGACGATGGAAAAGAGAACCATCGCAACGATCAATTCTAAAAGAGTAAACCCACGCTTCATTGCCCTTCTCCTGGACGCTCCCGAATCAGGCGATGCAAAACATACGAACGCTCTTCTTCCCCTTCTTTGTAAAATATGGATACAGAAACGGAATATAACCCTTCGTTTTCTTCATCCGCATCCGTCTCAATTTCATATCGAAAGTTTTCGTAGTCTTCGAAATCTCCGGAATCCCCTTGTATGAGGGAGATTTCACCCGTTTCCAGCTCTGAAATTTTCATATCGGCAAGCATCACCGCGAGTGATTCCTGAGCCGCCTCTCCCGTAGCTCGACCACTCCAAGTAAACCCTTGCGCAACAACGGAAAGGACCGTGCCCAAAATGACCAACGTCACCAGAACTTCTAATAAGGTAAAGCCTCGGTTCATTCTTCTTCCTCAACGAAGACCACCCTTCCGGTGGCCGCCGATATTTCTAGCGTACGGGAATCTCCATCCTCATTGGTCAGAACGACCCGGGCCGATTCAGAAAGAGACCCATCAGATTGAAATTCCAAAAGGAACTCTTCCTCCTCTTCTCCCTCTTCAAACCCTTCTAATTCCGAAAAACTGACCCCTTCAGGAAGCATTGTGGTTACCCAGTTGGGCCCCACAGGGGAAAATTCGTCCGGTTCTGAAAACGGTTTCGGCTCTTTTAGAAGCCTCCAGGTTCTCTTTTCCTGATCGACAATAAACCGGGTTCGAAATCCGTATGTGGCCGCTTCATTTCTTCCAACATGAAGAGCGGCATATACTTGATTCGCCCCCGAACGAATCTGAGCATCCGGAAGGCCTGCCGCAAGATAAGGGACCGTGATCCCGGCAATGATAAAAAGAAGAACCATTACCATGATCAATTCAAGAAGTGTGACACCTCTTCGAACATTAATCGATGGTCTCATGGGAATAAATATCATCCTCCGTATCCGGCTGACCATCTGGACCTACAGAAAAAATATCGGGCCAGGTATTTCCCCGCTCACTCGGATATCGGTAAACAAAATCATAATCCCATGGATCAAGAGGAACGATTTCTGCTTTCATATACGGTCCCTTCCAGTTATCCGGGTTATTTAAACTGGGGGAGGGAACTAAAAGAGCGTCTAACCCTTCTTCGGTACTTGGGTATGTTTTGCAATGCATTTTGTACCGCTCCATCGCATTGCTAAATTCTTTAACCTGCGTACGAGCGGATTCGAGTCGAGCATCATCGGCCCCCCCAATAATATTGGGGACAACGATGGCCGCAAGAATACCGATGATGACAACCACAAGCAGCAGTTCAATTAAGGTAAACCCGGCTTGGGTCGACAACCGATTTTTTCTCTTCATATCTTCCTCCTGAACCTATTTCACCATGCTGGAAAGTGTGAAGACCGGTAATAGCATGGAAATAACGATAAACCCGACCACACATGCCATAAAGAGCAAGAGAGCCGGCTCAAAAAGACTGACAAATGTTCGGACAGAACGATCTACCTGAACATCATACGTATCTGCAATATTGACCAGAACTTCATCCAAGTTTCCCCCTTCCTCTCCTACAGCAATCATATCAATCACCATACGAGGAAAGGTATGAGACTGACGCAGAAGATCGGCAAGAGTCTTCCCCTGTTTGACCCCTATCGTCGCCTCGTCTATGTCGGCCATCAGAACTACATTTACCATCGATTCTTTGGCAATCTGTAAAGCACTTAGAATCGGAACCCCACTTCGAAGAAGTGTTCCTAAGGTTCGCGTAAATCTAGAGATGGCATTTTTTCGAACAATATCCCCAAAAAGTGGGATTTGAAGGAGTGCCCGATCAATCCAGGCCCGCCCTTGAATTGTTTCTGTAAACCTTTTGGCCCCAGCAAATAACGCCAATGTTCCGGCCAAGAAAGCAAACCAGTAATCTTTCAGAAAATAAGAGATCGCCATGACCACTTGTGTAGGAAGAGGAAGATTCCCCCCCATCTTGTCAAAGATTTCACTGAATCGAGGAATGAAAAAGACCATAAGAAAAGTAATCGCCAAGAACCCGATCGTCATGAGCAATGTTGGGTAGGCAAGAGCGGCGCGGATCCGGCTTTTTAATTCTTCATCTTTTTCGATAAACCCGGCAAGCCGATGAAGAACCTCCTCCAAAAACCCACCCGTTTCCCCCGCCTTCACCAAACTGACATACAGAGTTCCAAATATGGCTGGATGTTTTGAAAAGGCTTCGTGAAATGGTTTTCCGGCAAGCACTTCTTTGTGAACATCTCCAAGAACATCGCATAGTTGTTGATTGGAAGTCTGTTCCCGCAAGGTTACAAGCGCACGATCAATAGAAACACCCGCTTTCAGCAAATCCCCCAATTGCCGAGTAAAAAGCGCAATATCACTTTTGCGAACCTTTCTGGAAATTCTTTTGGGGGCCGCTTCGGAAAGCTTTTTACCCTCAACAGAAACTTCCATCGGAAACATTCCCATGCGACCCAAAGAATCGATCGCATTTTTCTCGGTCTCCGCTTGAAGGACACCCGAGACAACATTTCCATCTTCCGATTTTGCTTTGTAGGAAAACTGAGGCATACCTATTCTCTAAAACTTATCCGCCTTGGTGATTCGAACAATCTCTTCGGGGGTGGTCACCCCATTTCGAACACAATCCCACCCTTGCTCTCGCAACGAAACCATTCCTTTTTCGATACAATATTTTTTGATTCGATTAGACCCTTCGCGATGCAAGATCATGTCCCGGATATTGTCATCCACAACCACTAATTCAAACACACCCTGGCGACCGGAATATCCTGTTCCCCGACAATGATCACACCCTTTTCCCGATCGATACGTTTTAATGTCTTCGGGAACAATTCCTTCCTCGTGATCCGCTATCGGGATGGGATGTTCTTCTGAGCAATGAACACATATTTTTCGAACTAATCTCTGCGCCATAAGACCTTCTACGGTACTGGCCACGAGAAAAGGTTCTACACCCATATCAATCAATCGAGTAATTGCACTTGGAGCATCGTTCGTATGCAACGTAGAAAAGACAAGATGGCCCGTTAAAGCCGCTTGAACCGCAATTTCAGAGGTTTCTAAATCCCGAATTTCACCGATCATGATGATGTCTGGGTCATGCCGAAGAATGGCGCGTAAGCCACTGGCAAAGGTAAGCCCTACTTTGGGATTAATTTGAATCTGTTTGATTCCGCTTAACTGATACTCAACCGGATCTTCCACCGTAATAATCTTATCTTCGGTAGAATTAATTTTATCCAGACCCGCATACAAACTGGTTGTCTTTCCGCTTCCGGTCGGTCCGGTAACCAAGAAGATCCCATGGGGCTCCTCAAGAAGGGATTGGAATTGCTTTAACACTGTGGGAGGCATTCCCAACTGTTCCAAAGTGATGTCCATATTGGCTCGATCGAGAAGACGAAGACAGATTCCTTCGCCCCACACGTTAGGAATGATCGAAACACGAACATCGATCTCTTTCCCGAGCATTTTCAATTTAATGCGACCATCTTGGGGGAGGCGACGCTCGGCAATGTTAAGATTCGACATGATCTTAATTCGAGAAATGATCGCACTTTGAAATCGACTTACTTCAGGGGGAACAGGAACTCGATGGAGAACCCCATCGATGCGATATCGAATTCGAAGTTCTTCTTCCATTGGTTCGATATGAATATCACTGGCCCGGTCCCGAACCGCTTCCGTGAGGACTTGATTTACAAATTTAACAAGGCCTGCGTCCTCGGCCATTTTGAGGAGTTCGTCCCCAAGATCATCCTCATCGCGGACAACCTGGATCTCCTCGCGAGACGCGCCGACCATGTTGTCGACTTCTTCAGCACCCACTCCATAATGCTTTTTAATTAACCGATCGATTTCACTCGGTCGTGCAACAACCGCAGTTACGTCGGTTTTTAGAAGAAGTCGTAATTCATCGAGAACCTCCAGATCCAAAGGATCTGCGATCGCGATCCGTACCGTTCCATTTTGATCATCCAAAGGAAGGATTCTTCTTCGGAAGATCGTTTTAACATTAACCTTGGAAAGAAGTTCCCCATCTGGGTCAAGCTCTGTGATTTCCAGAAAGGGGAGATGCGCTTGTTCCGCTAAACAACGAAAAACATCATCTTCTTCGGCTAAGCCGAGACGGACAATCGCTTCCCCAACCCGTTCAGAAGGATCTTTCTCCTTAAGAACACGGTCTAACTCTTCCTGAGATAGCTTTCCCTTTTGAACAAGGACTTCCCCGATGACCATATTGCTCCTGCTCTTAAAAACCGCTCTTGGAACACACCAGACCCGGGAAAGTTCCGGTTCCTATTTTAGGATGCCATGTCGAACCAAAACAGCCTCTTGCCGGTATGTAACTATTTCGGCAAGCTCTTTCCTAAGGGTGGAGAGAGTTTTTTCATGCGTTCGTCTCGTTGTTCGCATTTCTTGAAGCCGCGCATCAATCGCCTCTTCGCCCAAATCACTCTCGACCACTTCTCGTACATCCTGTCTCATCTTTCGGAGGTATTCATTAAGGGCGCGATCGGCATTCATAACTTCTTTAATAATTTCCGAGATTGCTTCCTTTTCTTCCTCTTCTTCGATCGCGAGGTCATTCATAATGCGATCCAATCTCTGTTCCGGAGAGTTCCGACGAGAACTTCTTTCTCCTCTTTCTCCCGAATCACGACGTCCCCCTCCAAAACCGGATCGATTTTGGAGTAATTCGTCATACTTTTCCTGCTGTTCTGGGGTGAGATGCCCCCGAACCTTTGTAGTCAACTCGTCCATTCTTTCCCGGAACTTTTGCATTTCTTCCCGCCAGTCCATTCCCTGGAATCCCTGCTCGCGAAGTTCGGCAAACCGTTCTTCTGCCGATTTCCGGAAGGTCGATAACACTTCGTTAATTTGTTCCGCCTGCTCTTCGGATAACCCAAGAGACTCTTTTAATTGGTCTATTTGAGGCCCCATAAAGCGTTCCATCCAGTTTCCGCCGCCGCCACCGCCCCAACCGCCGCGGCCTCTATCGCTTCGAGTCCCTCCACCCTGACGAAGATCTTTATAACCTTCTTTCTGGTTTTCAGTAAGAACCTCTCCGACTTTTCCTTCTACTTCCTTATATATGTCCGTAATCGATTTTGTCTGTTCGGCAGACAATTCTAACCTTCGGGTTAATTGATCGATCCACCCTTTCGTAACCGGATCTAGGTCTACATCCTGCGCGCAAACGGGAAGACAAAGAAAAGCGAACATCGCAACTGTTTTCATGATGGATCTCCCATATATGGTTTCAAAGATTCAGCTGTTTTTTGCAGAGCTTCTGCCCAAATATTTCCAGCCAGAACGACAACCGTTCCATTCATTTCTAAAATAAAGGCGGATCCGATTCCCAAAGAAACTTTCCTCGTAAAGATCCCCTCCCCCTCTTTTGAAGCTGGGAAAAAGGTTTTCATCATCTTCCAAACAGGGTTTTCATTTGAAAATTGAAGAAGAGAAAAGAGTGCGATCCCATCGCTGTAAATAGAATAAACGACTTCCATTTTGATCGGACCTGTATTGATGTTCATCCGCATTGAATCTGTTAGGGAAAAACCGACCGGCAAAACTTTCGGAATCCAAACGGGAAACCCGAACGTCGGATTTTGGTCGAAAGATATCTTTTCTTGGGTTATCGAGCCCCAACGAGGTTGATCCACTCTTTTTCTATGTTTTCGCCCCCGATATTCCCCTGAAAGAAATCGAATGGAATCAAATTTCTTTTCATAAGCGACTTCCCCTTTGGAGCCCATAACAGCAAATTGCAGAGGAAACGAATTTTCTTTGTCCGAAACCAAAAGGTACGCCGGACGATCATCAGACCGAGGAATCATTCGTATGGACTGACCTCTTCGCCCCCCAACAAAGACCTCTTCCCCCAGAAGTATTTGATAGTTTTTAGCTATGTCGTTGGGATTTTGTAGTCGAGCTCGACGAAAACTCCCCGGTTGAAACAGGGAGGCCATCCCCCCGCCCATACGCCTATTTCCATGCCGAGGGCGGGTTTTTCCGCCTTGAAGATCTAAAAGGTGTATTTGGCGGTCAGTACCTCTTCGATAAATTTCCATCCGAGTAATATATTCCGTCCCATGGACATTTGTTTTAACCGTACTCACACCTTCAAATGATTTTTCTCGTCGGCTTTTTCGAATGGATTCCAAAAGAGATGCCTTTTTTCTACGACCTTCCCTTTTCTCCGCTTCCTGAGAAAGAAGTCCATAGGTCATCCCGCTCGTTCCCAAAAGAATCAGGAAAGAGAGCATGTGAAAGAAGAAAGACCGATTCATTATCGATCTCTCCTATAAGGGAAGGGGATCATAGCGTTGGCAAGGGCTTGCTGAGAATCTTCCTGATCATATCCAGGAACAAAACCGACAAGAGACCGCGACTTTTCTGGAGAAACCTCTACCACATTCAATTGAAGGGGTTCGTCGATATGTACCTTTGTCGGGCTTTGACCAACAAGATATCCCATAACGCCTACGAGAAGAGCGGCCGCTATACTAATCCAAGAAACAACTCGAAAACGCGGAATGGTTGTTTTTCTTTCTATCTGATTTTGGATCTGATCCCAAAGGTCAGCTGGAGGTTCCGGTGTTTTTGCCGTCGAAAGAAGGTGGGCCTCATCCTTCACCTGGGTAAGAAGGGCAGCACAGGGAGAACAGACCTCCAAGTGGGCTTTTGATTCCGTAGTGTGCGAATCAAAAATCGATTCTTGAAACTGTTCACAATTCATTTATACATCCTTTAATTCGAGCGAGATCCCCTTCAACAAGGGTCGCAAGGTTTCATGGGCTAAAAACAATCTCGACTTGACTGTTCCTAACGATACGTCTAGTAAATCTGCCATTTCGTCATAAGAAAGACCTTCAAGATATCGCAAACTAACGATGGCCCTTAATTTCGGCGAGAGCACTTGGATCGCTCGATGAATTTCTTCATCAACGGGTCGCCCCTCTTTCGTTCCTCCGGAAGGGCGTATTCCCTCTTTCTCGATTTTCTCTCGGATCCGAGTATGACGCCGGACCTCATTTGCGCGGTTAATTGCGTGATTTACCGCAACTCGAAAAAGCCAAGTCGATAGTTTGCTTTCAAATTTGAAAGAGCGCAGTTCATTATAAATTTTCAGAAATACTTCTGAGGTCAGATCAGCCGCTTGCTCCTCTTCTCCCACAATTCGATAAGAAGAAGCAAAGACCTTTCTATGGTACTTTTCATAGATCTTTCGAAACGCCTCTGAATTTCCGGATACATGCTCCCGGACAAGATCCCAGTCGTTTTCTTTCGATTTATCTACAATTTCCGACAAGCGGACTCCCCGATAGGTTCGTGGAAAAATACACCCCCAGAACAAACTTGATACGGTCGAGTACCCAAATCTGAGAGGTTTTATACCCCCAACTATAGGAAAAGGGTTCGATTCTACCGCATAAAAATGCCCCAGAAAGCCGATGGAGTGAATGGGGAAGGACTACATATGAAACAAAATGCGGGGGAACCTATGGAAGTTCTTATATTAGAAGGGGTTAGAGAAGACCTACAAGATCTCTCTGAATTTTTTACTGATGTAGGGTTTGTCGTACATTCACCGCCCCCCTCTGATCCTGCACGCTATTTTGTGCGCACCCCGGTAGATCTTCTCGTATTAAACCTTCATTACGAAAATCTCGACCCGTACCCCATTATTGCCTTAGCTCGAAAAAAGAAGATCCCAACCATTATCGTATCCAGATCCTTCCATCAAGAAGAAGCGAGAACCGCATGTCGGTTAGGAGCGAAGACGGTTTGGGACCTCCCCCTCGATCGATCTAGATTTTTCACTACTTTGCGCGAATTTTTCCCCACTATTAATCAACCATCAAAAACAATTCTCATCATTGATGACGTAGAGGAAACTCGATCGATATTTTCAAATACACTTCGTAAAGAAAAGTTTCGTACTCTAGAAGCCTCTACCGGGGAAGAAGGTTTATCCTTAACCGAAGAAAATGATGTGGACTTAATCCTTCTGGATATCGGTCTTCCCGATATTTGTGGGAAAGACCTTCTACACTCGATTCGATCGAACCCAAGAACAGCCTCCCTTCCCGTTCTTATTTGTACGGTCCGAGGAAAAGAAGAAACCTTACCTCCAGATGAACATGCCATTCAAAAGCCGGTATCCCCAAAACAACTAGTCGCTCAGGTGGCTCAATTCTTTCCTCAACCCTCTGAGAAAATTTAGGTGGATGCCGCTGCTCGAAAAAGGGGAGCCTATTTCACACCTAAACCGTTAGCGAAATTATTAGTAGAGTGGGCCGTCCGTACTCCAAAGGAAACAATATTAGACCCGGCCTGTGGGGAAGGCATCTTCCTTGCTGAATCCGTATCCAGACTTTTGGAAATAGGGGCCAACCCAAAAGAGGTAGGAATACAAATAACCGGAATAGACATTGAACCAAAAAGTTTAGCCCGAGCGAATGGAGCCCTTCTTAGTCGCCACCCAGCTCTTCGATGGAACAATCTTATCGAAGAAGATTTCTTTTCGTTCGTACAAAGATCGAGGGGGTCCTTATCATTCGACATCCTTCTTGGCAACCCTCCGTACATACGAAATCAAAAAAGGACCCGTTTAGAAAAAGCGACCGCATTGAAGATGGCAAAAAATGAAGGGGTCTCTCTCTCTGCAGAGTCCTCTCTGTGGGCCCCCTTTTTGGCAACATCACTCTCTTTATTACGTCCCGGTGGACGTCTGGCTATGATCGTTCCCAGAGAGGCCATCTTTGTCCAATATGCGAAACCGCTCTTTCAATATTTACAAAATCGATTTGCATCAACCAAATTACTCCCTTTACCGGATTATCACTTTTCTGCATTAGAAAAAGTCTCCCTCCTTTTATGTGAAGGGGTTGGCCCAGGATCATTTTCTCGTAAAGAACTTTCCTCCCTTTCCTTATTAGAAATAGAAAAACCTCAGCCGCAAAACCCATCGTCATGGCTTTGGAATCGAATACCGAAAAAACTCCAACCCTCTATTCACCAAGCGCTCTCTTCTCCCAACATGGTTTCCCTTGAAGAAATAGGAACCCCTGTCCTTGGGGTAGTAACGGGAGACAAAAACTTTTTTTTACAAGACGGAAAAACCCGAGGGAAAAAGGATTCTATTCCTGGCGAATATTTACTTCCGGTTGTCTCAAAACCAAACCAATTAGAAGGCACCATACTTCTTCCAAAAGATATTAAGACATTTACCAAGCCATATCTCTTATCGATTCCAAAGACATATGAAGGAACCAACTCAACCGTAAACCGCATACTGAAAACGGATCATGCGCAAGAAACGAAGAAGAGGTATAAATGTCGGACTCGAAAACCGTGGTATTCCATCCAAAGGGTAGGCCTCCCTCCGGACGGGTTTTTAGGGTACCTCGTAAAAAGAAGACTTCGGTGCTCCGCTAATATGGCGAACGCACAATCTACAAACAATGTACATCGAATCTATTTAGAGAACTCCCTCCATTCAAAAAGGGAAGTAATCCTGACAAGCTGGTTAAATGCGATTACGAGTGTTGCCGCAGAATTATCCGGAAGAATTTATGGAGGGGGGGTGTTAAAATTAGAGTTAGGGGTGGTAAAAACCCTTCCTGTTCCCGCCCCAGACTGCCTTATAAACATATCCACGCAAGAGATTGATCAAGCGTTAAAAAAGAATAAGGGGGATATGGCACTCGCCCTATTAGATCGTGAGTTATCTGTGAGGTTGAACCTTCCCCCATCTACACTAAAAACAGTCCGGTTTGTTTCCGACCTTCTAAGAGACAGACGCTTAGGAATTAGATCAACTTCTGAAGTCGCCGAATAAGCTTGGCACTTTGCCTTTTCACTTTTCCAACCGCGGCTTTGTTGGTGCTTGCAAAAAATCTTTTATACATCAATAACTCATCTGATTTTTCGTTCCAATGATTCAAAATGTGGTTCCAATCGGAAAGAATTCTTTCCATATCTTCGGGGGGGGAAACCTTCTTCCCTTTCATTAATTTTCGAGCACGCTCCTCGAGCTTTTCAGGTTCGATCATTTTTCCCCGTAAGACTTCTTCCTTCAGTTTGATTCTAATTTTTTCATCCGGAATTTTTCGAACTCGCTGAGCAATAGCACTAATTTTATGTACAGGAAGGGAATGATTCATCGCAGTTTCTACCATTTGTTTCCCGCCAAATCGATGTGCCTCAAGGGCGGTTCTTCCCGCAATTTCTCTATTTCGAATCGCCCTTTGAACCGGTTTTTCCATTTTCAACAATGAAAGAAGGTCTCTTATCCATGCCTCTGAAAGACCAACAAATTTCGCCACCCGCCGAATAGATTCTTTATTGGATAAATTTTGATTTCGATACTGATCGAGCATGACCTGAATCCCCATGGCTTTCTCAATATCGGTAAGACCTTCTCGCTGAAAGTTTTCTGCAAGAGATTGAAGAGCCATCTCTTCATCATTCAAGTCCTCGATCTCTACATCAACTTCTGCCCACCCCAACATACGAATTGCTGCCAAACGCCTATGACCATAACAGAGTTCAACTTTCTCTCCCTTCATCCGACCTCTTAATGACCCTGGCCACAATCCTGCTTCTCTGATTTCGTCTGCGAGGGCTCTGACGCGGGTCCGATCCATTTTTTTCCGTGCTTGGTAT
>CAYRLD010000006.1:0-16291 GCA_964424925.1 uncultured Planctomycetales bacterium | reverse complement strand
TGAGATCTTCCCGGACCGGATAGAGCGTAAAGAAGGGGAAGAGGTTTTTGAAGTACGAGGTTGGATGGTTTAGTTCCACGACGAGCGTCTTGTCATTCTTCGCCTTGACAGCAACGTCCGCTGCTTTTCCCTCCCCCTTGTTGTACGCTTCGGCCCCTTTGATGAAATAGATCAGGTGGGCATAATCCGAAGCGGTTTTTGGGTCGAGAACCCGTTTCCAGGCGTATTCAAAATCCTGGGCCCGCACCGGCACCCCGTCGCTCCATGTGCAGTCGCGAAGGTGGAAGGTATAGGTCATGCCATCATCAGAGAGGGTGTAATTTTTGGCGACCCCCGGAACGGGATCACATGTTTTGGGATCGTAATTCATCAACCCTTCGAAAAGGGCCATCTGGACTCGATGTTCCGGCACGCCGCGCGCGATTCCAGGATCGAGGGTTGCGACTTCGGTGTGATTGTTGATGACCAGAGTACCCTTTCCGTCCCCCTTGACGACTTCGTTCAAGGGATGAATGTTCTGAAGATTGGGGTAGATCCCTTTGATCTCTTCCGGTCGGTACATCGTCTGGGAGACGTAGAAGTAGATCGGGATGACCGGCATCTCATCGAGGAGGATCCCTTCCGCTTTTTGCAGAAGCGCCATTCGTTTTTGTGGATCGAGCTCTCTGTCCGATTCGTGCAGGAGTTTGTCATACTCTTCGTTTTTCCAGCCGGTGTTGTTGTTCCCGCTCTTGGAGCTCATCAGTTCAATGAAGGTATGCGGGTCGGTGTAGTCGCCGATCCATCCGCGTCGGGCGACTTGATAGTTCAAGGCGGTTAATTCATCAAGGTAGACTTTCCACTCTTTGTTTGCGAGTTCGACTTCGATCCCGAGATCCTCTTTCCACATCTGCTGAACGACCGCGGCGATCTTTTTGTGGGACTCAGAGGTATTGTAGAGAAGGGTCATGGTGGGGAAATCTTTCCCACCGGGATAGCCCGCCTCTTCCATCAGCTTGCGTGCTTCGAGAATGTGGGGATTTTTTGTTTCACGGAGCTTTTTCTTTTTACTGCAGGCTCCGGGGATCAGAAGGGAGCAGAGTAGAAGAATCAGTATCAGGCGGCCGGGCATAAAATCCTCCTCGTTGGTGAATGAGAGAGGGTATCTTACGCGCCGGGATATCCCCTAGACAAGCATTTCGCCGCCGTCGACGTTGATGATGTTTCCGGTCATCCACTCGATTCCGTCAACTGAAAGGGCGGCCACGGTTTTGGCGACGTCTTCGGGAGTTGTGATGCGTCCGCCGGGATTTCGCTTCCGGGCGGTTTCGAGCATTTCCTCGTTGCCCGGGATCTTCTTGAAGGCTGGGGTTTCCGTGACCCCGGCTCGGAGAGAGTTGCAGGCGATCCCTTCGGGGGCGAGTTCGAGCGTCAATTGCCGGATATGAGATTCGAGCGCGCACTTGGCGGCCGAAACCGCGCCATAACTGAGCCAGGCCCGGTCACTTCCGGCCGATGTCATGCCGAAAATCTTTGAGCCCCGTGCGAGCATTTTGCGCGCATGCATATCCTGCACCCACCAGACCAGAGAGTTTGCCATTACTTCGAGGGTCATCTCGAGTTGCGCTTTGGTCAGCGCTTTGTCTCCGATGAAAGGGCGCAGCGTTCCAAAGGCGAGCGAGTGGATAAAGGTTCGTACGGGTGCTCCATTCAACTTCCCGGCAAGCGCATCGAGCGCTTCGGTTCGCTTCTCTTCATCCGATGCATTGATGTTGAAAAAGAGTGCTTCGCCTCCCGCTTTCCGGATCTCTCCGGCGATGCGTTCCGCTTCGGGAAGGGATGCCTTGCGGTCGAGATGAATCCCGCAGATGTTCATGCCGCGGTTGGCTAGTTCAATGGCGCAGGTCGCGCCAAAGCCGCTGGAAGCCCCGAGAATAATTGCCCATTCGCCTTTTAGTTCACTCATGAGGGAAAACTATATCCGGGTCCCCGGAGGGGTCACAAGGATTATTTAAATCTCGAGGAAATTCTCGAGGATTTGAATTCCGGTATCGGTCCGGTAACTTTCGGGGTGAAACTGGACCCCTTCGAGAGGCCACTTTTCATGGCGAATTCCCATGATCTCATCCTGGTCGGTCCGGGCGGTGATCTCGAATCCGGGGGGGACGTCTTCTATGATCAGGGAGTGGTACCGCATCGCCTGAAAAGGGTTGGGGAGTTCGCGGAAGAGTCCCACGCCATCATGATGAATCGGACTCGTCTTTCCGTGCATGATCCGGGTCGCTTTGGCAACGCTCCCCCCGAATACCGTTCCGATACATTGGTGTCCGAGACAGACGCCGAGGATGGGGACCTTCCCGGCAAAAGTCTTGATCACCTCATTGGAAACCCCTGCATCGGCAGGTCGCTTTGGGCCGGGGGAGATGACGATGCGTTCTGGTTTCTTTTCAAGGATAGAGGAGAGTTCGACATTGTTTCGGACCACTTCGGTATGTGCGTCGAGCGATTGAAATCCTTGGACGAGATTGAAGGTGAAAGAGTCGAAGTTGTCGATGATTAAGAGCACAGGTGCTCAGCTCTTCTTCGTCTTCTCAACGCAACGGTTGTAAATTGGTTCGAGCGAGGTCTTCCAGATTCGAGAGTTCCGGTAGACCTTTGGGAAGAAGTGGTCGATGATTTTGATCGCCGGCTTATACTCTTCCGAATCTATGTGAACGTTTACGCGTTGGATGATCTCGTTGTACTTTTGGCTTGCGACCCCTTCGTACTTCGCTTTGTATTCGTTTCGTGCCTTTACAATCTCGGCAGAAATCATGCTTCCGGGCGGGGCTTTTCGCAACGCATCGCCCAGTTTTTGCAGGATCTCATTGTAGCGAAGGTATTCAGAATCAGAGGCAAGGTCATTCTTTACAGCTGCAAAGGCTTGTTCTGCCGCTTGGCCTTCCGTCTTTTCCCGCTTCTTCTTTCGGTATTCGGTTTTTAATCGAGCGGCTTCGACTTGCCATCGTGAGCCACGAAGGGAGGTCTCAATCTTTCGGATTTTGTTGAGAACCTTGTCGTAATCCCGGCTTTTTTCCACTGTGGCGATAAGTTCCTGCAACTCGTTCCAATCTTTTTCTGCCGTGGAAGCTTTGTGAGTTGTTCCCGTATTATTATTTGTGTTGTTGTTGGACGTCGGATTGTTCGGGTTGGCCGGGGCGGGATCATTCCCTCCCGAGGCGATAATAACAATGAGGACAATTGTCGCCACAAGTCCAACCCCTCCTCCGATAAGAAGGGGTGCATTCGAAGGTTTCTTTTGCGGTACATGTATGGGTGGGGTGTGGGCGGGTCGTTTCCGGGTGACGCCAGTTCCTTTGCGGGCCATGGCCCGGGACGGCGTTGAACGGCGGGGAGGGGCTTGCTGTATTTCCGGCTCCTCGTCGGCTACATCCTCCATTGTGATGTTTTTGACCGCTTCTTCCTTACAGTTGAAGCAGTAGTTCTTGTTCAGAACCGTGATGGCCCGACCTTTTTCGAATTCTTGCTCGAGAATCCGGTCGCCACAGATTTCACAATATACGATCTCTTTGCCCATGAGCCGCACAGTATAACAGTGAAGGGGGGCCCCGAATCAATGAGTTTTGCGGACCGGATTCCCTGTTTTTTTGACCTCGGATCTGGTTCAATACGCGCATCAAGCTGATTTGATGCATCCGGCTTTCGGATGCTTTGTATAAAAGATAGAAATATTGAAAGAAAGGAAGACGCAACGCGGATCGGTTCTGCGGTAACGAATTGAGTTTCAGTCGTTTCCCGCGCGTCTTCGGGGTAGAAAAATTTTTCATGCCGCTCTTCCCGGGAAGGGATGAGCCAGGAGCTGTACCGCCTGCAGGCGGGTTGTTTCTGATGGAAGGACGTCTCCCGTCCGCGTTGCCCGGTGCTTATGAACATCTTTTGCTACCGGGTTCGATTTACGAAAACGGGAAAGGTCCGTTTCCTTTCGCATCACGACTCGATGCGGATGTTTGAACGGGCTCTTCGCCGATCGGGCCTGCCCCTCCGTTTTACCAGTGGTTTCCACCCTCATCCGATCATGGCATTTCCACTCGCCCTCGGTGTAGGGATTGAGTCGGTCGATGAGGTGATGGAGTTTGAACTCTCTTCCTGGGTTGCTCCCCGGAAGATCGAAGAAGGTCTTGGGGGGGAATTCCCCGAGGGTGTGACGCTAAAAAACGTCGAGACCTTTGAAAGAAAGAGACGCTCCTTTGTCGATTTTGTCGAATATGAGGCTTCGGGTCTCGAAGGGGTCGAAAGCTCTGGCGGACGTGTGAAAGAACTCTTCGAAGAGGAAGAGGTCTGGATTGAACGTGCTTCGGACAAGAAGACACGAAAGATCAACATCCGGCCCTACATGATGGCGGTGGAGTATGAAAACGAACGGCTTCTGATGAGAATTCAGGTGACCGATCGCGGGACCGCCAAACCGGATGAGATTATTCGGGCGATCGGCTTGCAGTCGACCGGGGATACCCGGATCCGAAAGACATTTACGCAACTCGGGATTCGGGGGGCATGATGGCAGAAGGAATGATCATGCTCGTCAATGCGATCGAGGAAGAAGAGACGCGGATCGCGCTGGTCAAAAATGGCCGACTTGATGACTACTATATTGAAAGGGCGGATCGGGAGACTCTGGTTGGAAGTATTTACAAAGGGAAGGTCGAAAATGTGCATGCGAGCCTTCAGGCGGCTTTCGTCAACATTGGTCTTCCGAAGAATGCCTTCTTGCACGTTTCCGAAGTTCATCTTCCGGGTGAGGTGAAGCCTCCTCCGGGACGCAGGAACCGCGGTCCTCGACGACCCCGTCGTCTTATTCAAAATCTCCTGAAAGTCGGGGATGAGATTCAGGTTCAGGTAATCCGGGATGCCTTTGGGGAGAAAGGTCCTTCGGTAACGATGGACATTAGTGTGGCAGGACGTTTTCTGGTCCTCACCCCCTTTACCCCAAAGGTGGGGATTTCCAAAAAGATTGAACATCCTCGTGAGCGAGCGAAGCTTCGGCAGTTGATCAAAAATATGAAGCCTGCCGATGGGGATATCGGATTCATCGTTCGAACGGCATCCGCGGATACAAAAGAAGAGGATATGCGGGCGGATCTTGACTACCTTGTCAGTATCTGGAAAACGGTTCAGAATCGCGCAGAATCCGCTCCCTCTCCGTCCAATCTTTATCAGGAAACCGATATTGTCTTGAGGACGATTCGGGACTTCTTTACTCCTGAGATTAAAAAAGTGGTGGTGGATGATCCGACGGTTCATGGAAGGCTCTGTGAATTTTTCGGGAAGCTGATGCCCCGCTTTCGGGACCGTCTCCAGTTCAAAGGGGGGCCGACGCCGATCTTCCATGAATACGGGATTGAGGATCGCATTGAGCAACTGCACCAGAAGCGGGTCGATCTTCCTTCGGGGGGAAGCCTTGTCATGGAGGTGACCGAAGCGCTCACCTCTATTGATGTCAACTCGGGGCGACTCGTACGGGAGTCGGATCCGGAAGAACTCGCCATACGAACCAATCGCGAAGCGGCCAAGGAGGTCATGAAGCAACTTCGTCTCCGGGATGTCGGGGGCATTATCGTGATCGATTTCATCGATATGCGTCTCGAAAAACATAAGCGGGAGGTCGAGAAGGTGGCTCGAGGAGAGTCTGCCCGGGATCGTTCTCAGATGGTGATCTTGCCGATGAGCCAGTTCTGCCTGATGCAGATCGCCCGCCAGAAGGTCCGTCCGAGCGTCCAGTTCTTCTCTCATGAGCCTTGCCCCTCCTGTAATGGGTCGGGGATTATCAAGAATATCGCCTCTATAGGCCTCGAAATCGTCCGGGAGCTCAAAAATACGCTCGAAAGACAGGATGTTTCGGTCGTGGAAGCCCGGGTGAGCCGGGAAGTGGCCGATTTCCTCAAATCCCGGATGGAAGAGGTTCAGGCGGCCGAAGAACGGTACAAAAAGCGGATCCATGTGAGCGTGGGTCGGGACCTTCCGACCAACCGCGTAGAATTCTCCTGTTACAGCGATACGGGCGAAAAGGTGGTCGATTTTGTCCGGTAGAGAAAAAGAGCTTGCGCCAGAACCGCCTCTCTGGTAAAAAGTCCCGCCTATGTACGCTATATTCAAAGATGGACCGAAGCAGTACCGGGTCGAAAAAGGCGAGACCGTCGATGTCGATCGTAAGTCCGAACTCAAAGCGGGCGAGAAGATCGAATTCGGGGATGTTCTCCTTCTGAATGAAGGGGAAGAACCGAAGATCGGTACTCCGCTGGTTTCCGGCGCAAAGGTGTTGGGCGAGATCATCGACGAAGTGAAAGACGACAAGGTGCGGGTATTCAAATACAAGCGCCGGACCGGCTATCACAAGACGATCGGGCATCGCCAGAAATATACCCGCGTCAAAATCACCGACATCGTCACGGGCTAGTCTTTCGACGCGCCTGGGATGCGATCCGTTTTTCTACCTCAGAGATACTCCCGTTGGAGACCGCCCCGAGGAACTCTCCTGTCGGGCTGTAAATTCTCAGATACGGAATCGATCGTACTCCGTATTTCTGTTGGACCTGTTTCCAGGCGTCCGAATCCCAGTCGACGATATCGATCCGTTTTACAGAGACGTTTTCATACTGCGCGGCCAGACTGGCCAGTTTCGGCTCAAGGCGCCGACACCCCCCTCACCAATCTGCGCTGAAGTCGAGGATGGTGATCTGGTTTTTTTCGAGAAGGGCGGCTTCGTCGAAGGCGGTCCCTTGAACGACGGTATTGAGGTTTCCCGGATTTCGTTCGCATCCGGCCAGAAAGAGAAAGGGCAAAAGAAGGGTTATTTTTCGCATGGGCCTCCTATCAGGGGTTCATCCCGAACCTTACCTTTATTATAGTATCGGGCAATTATGTTTCGCGACGAAGTCATTATAAAAGTCAAAGCCGGCCATGGGGGCCCCGGGTGTGTCTCCTTCCGACGGGAGAAATTTCTTCCCAAAGGAGGGCCCGACGGAGGGGATGGCGGAAAGGGTGGGGATGTCATCATCGAGGCGAATGACAACTACAACACTCTCTACCACCTCCTTCACCAGCCGCGGTTCCAGGCCGAAAATGGTAAACAGGGGCAGAGTGCCCTGAAGAGCGGCCGGGGAGGAAGGGATCTCACGATTCAGGTTCCCCCGGGAACGATTATTCGCGATGCCGAGCATGGCGCTCTTCTAAAGGATCTCAACGAGACCGGCGACAAGATCGTGATCTGTAAGGGGGGTCGGCACGGAAAAGGAAACCGCCGCTTCGCTACCTCGACCCGCCAGGCGCCTCGCCATTCCCAGCCGGGGATTCCAGGGGAAGAGCGGAAGTTAAAGCTCGAGCTGCGCATGATTGCCGACGTCGGAATTGTGGGTTTGCCGAATGCGGGGAAATCGACGCTTCTTTCCCGGCTTTCTGCGGCGCATCCGAAAGTCGCAAACTATCCTTTTACGACGCTTGTGCCGAGTCTCGGAATTCTCAAAAGGGGCGATATCGATACGCTTGTTCTGGCCGATCTTCCCGGTCTTATTGAGGGGGCGCATACCGGAAAGGGGTTAGGGGCTCAATTCTTAAAGCATATTGAACGGACCCGGATGATTCTCCATCTGGTGGATGGATCTCCTACAGCGGATACTCCCCCGGATGAGGCGTACCGGGTGATTCGCAAAGAGTTGTCCGGCTATTCGAAGGTTCTTGCTGAAAAACCGGAGTTGGTGGCGTCAAATAAAGGGGACGTCTCCCGCTCGAAAAAAGGGGTTAAAGCTCTTCAGAAAGAGTGTGGTTCGGACGTTCTCGAGCTTTCTGCCGTGACCGGAAAGGGTGTGAAAGATCTGGCGATGAAACTGTTCGATATGCTCGAAGATCGATTCGATTATTAATTATCAAAAGCGCAAAACCCGTCCGGCCGATGGTCGTTAGAAGAGGGTAGGAATTCTCTCGTTGGATTAAATTAGTATGAAACAAGCGAAGTTGGTCAATGGACTCCTTTGGATGGTCAATATCCTTCTTATCGTGGGAATTGCCGTCTATGCGTGGACCTACCTGCTCGACAGCAATGCAGAAGATCTTGTTGCTCTCGAAGAAATCGATGACTACTACACCCAGACGAACGTTCCGCGGTCTCCTAATTACAGTGTGATTTATTCTGTGGCGAACCCTCTGACGCCAAAAACAAAACCGGTAGAGAGCGAGCCTGTTGCCTCGGCATTTCAAGCGACTCTGATCGGAACTTTTCCTCCCAATTTCGTCTTTCTCAAGATTGGCAACGATGAGACGCTTGCGGAAAAAGGGAAGAAGATCATGGTGAAGGAGGCAGAAGTTCTGCGTGGATGGACGTTAACCGAATGTTACCGCGAGCGTGCCATTTTTTCCGATGGATCTCGTACCCAGGAATTGAAGTTGAGTGTTCCGACGATTGGGTCGGGTGGGCCCATCGCAGGAGGGGGAGGGGGTCGAAAGGGAGAAGCGTACGATCCGAGTAAGTTTAATACGAGAAAGATTCACAGTAGTGCAAGTCGGGAAGTCTGGCTTATGGATCCGAATGAGATCAACTGGGCGATGCAGAATTTTCAGTCGGAAATGGAGAAAAATGTAACCGTTTCCCCCACGTCCAACGGTCTTCGTATAACGAGTATCAATACCGGATCGATCGGAATTTCCAGGGGACTTAAATCGAACGACGTGATCCGCAGTGTGAATGGGCATTCGATGAAGAGTCTTCAGGATATCAAGAAGATGCAGGATGATCCGAGAAACCAGCGCCGCCGTTCGATGACCATTGTGGTGCAGAGATCGGGGCGGAATATGGTCCTTGAGTATCGTTCTCAGCCATCGTCGGGAGACCGTTGAAACTTCTCGCCATTGACGTTGGAAACTCCCGCGCTCACGCGGCTCTCTTTCAGAATGGGCGTCGAGTTCGTCTGATCGAGGGGGCTCCTTGGCCAAAAGCGGATATTATTGCCGCGGCTACGGTACGCCCTTCTTACTCTCTTCCCAGAGGAACAAAAATTTTGACCCAGGATTTCCCTCCCTTGGTTCGAAATCGTACCCGAAAACCGGATACGGTCGGCCCGGATCGACTCGCAGCCGCTTCGGCAGCTTATGCGGATGCGAAGGGGGCATGTGTCGCGGTGACGATCGGAACGGCCTTGACCGTGAGCGTCGTGAACGGAAAGGGAGATTTTGTGGGAGGGTTGATCAGTCCCGGTCTTCGTCTGCAGGCGGGAGTTCTTCATGAGGAGACAGAACTTCTGCCCCAGGTCGAACCTCGCCGAGCGAAATCGATTGTCGGAAAGAGTACCCCGGCGGCGATTGAAGCGGGAATCTCCTTTGCGGTTGAAGGTCTTCTTCGTGAAGTCCGTAGGGAGGTCGGAAAGGTTCCGATCTATGGCAGCGGTGGGGACGGAAATCTTTTTCGGGACCTTTTTGATCACTGGAGGCCACACCTGGTTCTCGAGGGGATCGATTGCTCTTATCGCCATGCCTGAGGTCACTCGACTTACACCAGAAGGGCACGGAGGGGTTGCGGTGCTTCGGGTTCGTGGAGCCGATGCCCGTACGGCGGTCCAAAAAATCTTTGAAGGTCGGTGGCCCCAAAAGGGCGGAATCTCACACGGACGAATTGCCGATGTCGATGACGGTGTGGTCGCCGATCTTGGTGAGGAGATCGAGATCGGGTTACACGGAAATCCAGTGATCGTCGAAACGGTCATGGGGCTCCTCGGAACCGCGGTCGATTTTATCCCGGAGGGGGATCAAATTCAGCGTGAGGCTTACACCTTGCTGCAACGGGCCCCAACCCTTCTTGCCGCCCGGGTTCTGGCTGATCAGGCGATGGGAGCCCTCTCGCGCGCGATTAAAGAAGGCCGACCCGTTCTTCCGACCGCCCGATTCGGAATTGCTCTGGCGGAAATTCCTCCGGTAATCACATTGGTCGGAAAACCGAATGTAGGGAAGTCGACGCTCTTTAATGCCCTTGTTCGAAAAGACCGGGTGATCGTTTCCGCGGAGGCGGGGACGACACGCGATCCTGTCGAGGAACTGGTCTCTTTTCAGGGAGTTCCTGTTCGTCTGGTCGATACGGCGGGGCAGGGCTCGCCCAAGGATGCATTGGATGAAGAGGCTCAACTCAGGGCGCAGATGCGCGCGCAAACGGCCGATTTGGTCATTCATGTTCGGGAAGCGGATGAAGATCCGGTCGGCTTTTCTGTGATCAACAAGTGTGACCTGAAAAAGGGGGAGGGGCGAAATATATCGGCCCAGGAGGGAGAAGGACTGGATGCCCTGGTCACAGATGTGCTTGCCCAGCTTCAAATTCGTCCGATCCATACCCCCGGAGAAGCGGTGGTTTTCACGCGCCGACAGCGGGATCTCCTCGTGCGGGGAGGCGACCCCGAAGAGTTGCTCTGATTCCAGGGGTTGTTCTCAAGGGGCATGTGTGTTATAGTCCGCCCTCGATATGCCGGCCCTTTCAAAGATCCTTCAGCAATGCCGGAAGTGGAATTCAAGACACCTTCTGGGGATCAAAGACCTTTCGAAGCCCCAGATAGAACAGATCTTGCGATTATCGCTCGATCTAAAGGGAATTCCTGCCGACGAACTTCGCAAAGCGGCCCCTCTCAAGGGCCGGCGGATCTTCAATTTCTTCGTCGAAAACAGTACCCGGACAAAAATCTCCTTCGGAATCGCGGCACGCCAGTTGGGGGCCGAAGTCCTCGATTTCTCCCCCGGCACCTCTAGTTTGAACAAAGGGGAGAGTCTGAAGGATACCGCCAAAACGATCGAATCGATGGGGGTCGACTTCGCGGTGATCCGCCACCCCTCCTCGGGTGCCCCGCATTTTCTTTCTGCGCAGATCGGGGGGGCGGTTCTCAACGCAGGGGACGGGGCGAATGAACATCCCACACAGGCTTTGCTCGACCTTCTGACGATCCGAGAGGCGACGGGGCGGATCAATAAATTGAAAATCGCAATGATCGGGGATATTACGCATAGCCGCGTTGCCCGCTCCAATATCTGGCTTCATAAGAAACTGGGGAACGAAGTGACAATCTGTGGGCCGTCTACTCTGGTTCCCCCGGGGCTTCCGGTGACAGTTTCCCATGATCTTGATTCGATTCTTGGACAGCAGGATGTCGTGATGATGCTTCGCCTTCAAAAGGAGCGACAGAAGGCGGGACTTCTTCCTTCCATCGGGGAATACGCCACGCTCTTCGGAATGACGAAGGAGCGGCTCGATCTGTTGGGGGAGAAAGCGATCTTGATGCATCCGGGACCGATGAATCGGGGGGTCGAGATTAGTGCCGAAGCGGCGGACAGCAACCGTGCGGTCATTCTTGACCAGGTAACCAATGGGGTTGTGGTTCGGATGGCTCTTCTGCTTCTTTTGAAGGAGGCTCTCCGATGACGATCTTGATCCGAGGGGGAAGGGTTTTCGATCCGGCACGGAAAATAGACCGGGTTGGGGATCTGTATATTGAGAACGGAAAAATTGTAAAGCGCTGTTCTGTGGAAGAGACGATCGATGCCAAAGGCCTTGTCGTTGTTCCCGGTCTGATCGACATGCATGTCCATCTCCGGGAACCGGGTCGCGAAGACAAAGAAACGATTGCGAGTGGTTCCGCTTCCGCTCTCGCGGGTGGTTTCACCAGTGTGGCTTGTATGGCGAACAACGGCCAACCGACCGATACTCATGTGCAGGTAGGGTTTATCAAGGCGCGCGCGGCGGAGGTGGGGGGCGCGAATATTTTCCCGATCGGAGCGGTCTCCAAACAACTCAAGGGAGAAGAACTTGCCGAAATGGGAACGATGGCGGCCGAAGGGGCGGTTGCTTTTTCGGATGACGGCTTTGCGATCATGAATGCCGGGCTCATGCGTCGGGCCTTGGAGTATTCCCGTATGTTTGGGAAGGCGGTGATCGCCCATTGCGAGGATACAAATCTTTCGCATGGTGCGATTATGAATGAGGGGTCGGTCTCTACAGAACTCGGTCTTCCCGGATATCCTAATGTAGCCGAAGCCGCAATGGCCGCTCGCGACATCATGTTGTCTGAACTGACCGGGGGGCATGTTCATATCGCCCATGTCAGTACTCGGCAGACGGTGGATGTGGTTCGGGAAGCGAAACGGAAAAAGCTTCGCGTAACGGCGGAAGTCGCTCCTCATCATCTCCTCCTGACCGATGAATCTCTCCGTGGATTTGACTCTCGCTTCAAGATGAGTCCTCCCTTGCGTACGGACGAGGATGTTCTGGCTCTGCGTAAGGCTCTTGCCGACGGAACGATCGATGTGATCGCCTCTGATCATGCACCTCATACGACCGATGAGAAAGAACGGCAGTTCGATGCGTGCCCAAATGGGGTTGTGGGATTGGAGACGACCGTTGGGGTGATTCTTAATCTGGTCGCGGATCGAAAGTTGACACTCAAGCGTGCGATCGAGGCGATGACGATTCGTCCTGCGCAAATTCTTGGGATCAAGAAGGGTACTCTTGCGAATGGGGCGGATGCCGATATAACGCTTCTGGATCCGAAAAAGAAATGGAAGGTCGACCCCTCCCGATTCCTCTCCAAAGGGAAGAGCACTCCTTTCACCGGGATGACCTTTCAGGGTAAGGCGGTACAGACAATCGTTGGAGGCCGGGTCTGTTCCTGATCGACGGCTATAATCTTCTCTTCGCATCCCATCGTGAAAAGATTCATTCGGACGAACTTGAATCGGCACGGAGTGCATTGGTTCAACTTGTGTCCCGGTATTGCTCTATGAATAACTCTCGTGCTCGGATTGTTTTTGA
The DNA here is from genome assembly GCA_964424925.1 of uncultured Planctomycetales bacterium. GTDB lineage: Bacteria > Planctomycetota > MHYJ01 > MHYJ01 > JACPRB01 > CAYRLD01. The sequence continues at coordinate 3,483 of CAYRLD010000006.1, read as the reverse complement.
TCACACAAAGGGAGCCCCGATTTGGGGGATACCGGGGCGGACAAAAACGGGTTCGGTAGAAGTGGTATACACGCCTCGGGGCGTGATTGCGGATGATGAAATTCTCCGGATGGTCGAAAAGGCGGGCGACCGGACCGCATACACGGTTGTGACCAATGACCGGGGAATCTCTGATGTGGTGAAAAAGAGTCAGGTTTGTGTGATTCCCTCCCATACCTTCCTGAAGGATATGCAGAAGGCGGTTTCCACGTCGGAGGGGAAGTCTGAAGATCCTCGGGAAAAATCAGAAGGTCTTCTTCCAGGGGATGTCGATTACTGGATGAAGGAGTTTGGTCTCGACGAGTGACCTACCTTTTCGCTTCACTAATAAGATCACGAAATAGGTTAGACTGGTCGCGACGTTTGGTCATCCTCTCCGGATGCCACTGAACTCCAATGACCCACCGGTGGCGGCTGCTTTCGAGCCCCTCAATGATTCCGTCTGGTGAAATTCCGCTGACATGCATTCCTTTTCCCAGATGGCGGACCGACTGGTGGTGGTAAGAGTTGATTCTTCTTTTTGGACCGATCAGATCACGTGTCCGTGAAGACCCGACCATTTCAATCTGATGGTGGGTTCCCCCTTCATGCTTTTTTGTTCCAGGGATGTCTTCGATATGCTGGTGAAGGGATCCTCCCTGAAGGATGTTCAATAGCTGCATTCCATAACAGATCCCGAGGATTGGTTTATCTTTTCGCAGAGCGTTTCGGGCTAGATGAAAGTCGCTCTCTTCTTTTTCCGGAACAATCGCTTCCATTTTTGGGTGCGGCTTTTCTTTCCACCGTTTTGGGTTGGGGTCGTCCCCTCCCGTTAGGATCAATCCATCGATCCGGTCGACATATTTTCGGGCGTTTGCTGCGGTCTCAAAAAAGGGAAGGATGAGGGGGATCCCTCCGGCGCGTTCGATCGCTTTTACGTAGAGTTGATTGAGTCTATAAAAGTTTTCTTTCCCCTCATTTCGGAGGTGACAATTAATTCCGATGAGGGGTCTCTTCACGAGGCATTCCCGATGATTTGTTCAATCTCTTCGTCGGTTAGAAGTCGGTTTGAGCTCTTCGCTTTTTCCATGATCGCATCAATAACTTCTGCCTTTGTTTCCCGTCCTCGCTTTTCGAGCCAAAAAGCGACGTTCGATTTTCCACTCATTGGGCCGATGGTGATCACCTGTTCGCGGCCAAAGTCTCCTGCGGGAACTCCCGAATAGACGCGATCGGCAAGCCACTTATCTCCCTTCCGAATCGCCTTAATAACGGCGGAAGCGTGAACGCCGGTGGCGGTTTCAAATGCATCCTTTCCGACGACCGGATACCCATGGGGGATGGCGACTTCGGTCGATTCGGAGACAATCTTGCAGTATTCGTACAGGCTTGTCAGATCGTTGTCGATCCATCCCAGAAGTTTCAAGTTGACCAGAAGTTGGTCCATCGCACAGTTCCCGACTCGTTCTCCGATCCCCAGAGCGCTGCCATGCACTCGATCGGCTCCGGCCATGAACGCCGTGATTGCGTTCCAGACCCCAAGTCCTCGATCGTTGTGTCCGTGGAAGTCGACCTTGATATGGCCCATTCCGAAATCTTTGAGAAGTTTTTTCATATAAGTGACGAGTTGGAAGACGCCATTCGGTGTGGAATGGCCGCAGGTATCACAGAGACAAATCCGCTTTGCCCCGCATTCGATCGCCGTGAAGTAGAGACGTTTGAGATCTTCTGGATGAGCTCTTGTGGTGTCTTCGGTGACATACATGACATCGATCGCATTTCGGGTTGCGAAACTGACCGCCTCCCGGGTGTGCTTGAGCATATCGTTCATGGTCCAATCTTCGGCATACTGGCGGATCGGAGAAGATCCAATAAAGAGACACGCTTCGATCGGGCGGGCTGTTTTTTCAATAATCTCAAGAATCGGTTCGATATCTGCGACAACAGTTCGGGCGGCACAATTCGCCTTCACATTCATTCTTTCCCCGACCATCGCCCGCGCCAGTTCGAGGGTGTCTTCTTTGACCACCCCACCCGCCCCAGGAAGTCCGATATCGGCGGTGTCGAGTCCCATAGAATCGATCCGGCGAAGAATTTCTATTTTTTGATCGATGGAGGGCGTGAGTACGCTGGGGGATTGAAGACCGTCCCGTAATGTTTCATCATCAAATTCGAGTTTTTGAGTCGGCTTTTCGGGAGGGGTGCCAATCGTATTCCAGTCATAGATAAGGTTTTCTTGGTCGGTCATCGGTTAGCCCTTCAATTGTTCTTCTACAGGTTCCGCGTATTCGAGGTAGAGGTCTACCGCGGATTGGATCTTTTTGATCGGATTGGTCCTGCTGGTTCGCGCTTCCCCAACAATGTCGAAAAGGGTGTTGGCTCTTTGGCCTAGTCCTCGAATAAGTTCGTGATGTTTCGCAGGTGTGCCGGCAAGGAGTTGTTCAATTTGATGATGGTACTCTTTTCGGAATTCGTCTAGTCGGGCCTGGTATACGACCGGGGTCGCTTTGGGATCCCGCCGCAACCAAGTATAGAGTCCTCCCGCCATGAGGACCCCTTCTTTCGCCGTATCGAGAAGTCGTTTTCGTTCAACTTCGTTTGCAAAGGCGAGACCCAGTCGACGGTTGCAATCGTGCCGGATAATGTCGAGCATCCGATGAAGTTTGGTCATTTCGGTTGCGTGTTCGGGATTGTTTCTGTCTCCGAGATGGTTTCCTGCTGTTTCCATTAACTGGTGCAAGGCAAGCGACATATCTTCGGTCGCTTCGACGGAAATATCATCAATCTTAAGCGCTTTGTATTCGGGGACGTTATGGCATGCGTCGACCATTTTTTTCATGTTTTGGTGCCAATCTTTTACACGAAGTTGCCAGGTCTCCCGGGTTGGATTCTGGGCAAGAAAAAGGCGTAGGTCCTGCCCGATGGTCCAGAGGGTTTCAATTTTCCGACCCAGTTCCCGGTGAACGCTTTTTCGGTCTGTATTCAAGGTCGTTTCGTCACCCACCTTGAGTTTCGCTTCTACCTGATATTCCCGGATCTGTTGCCCCATGGAGGCACGGATGGAGCGTTGTTGAAGATACGGATTAAAAAGAAGGTGGACGATGTAGGTTCCCGACAATGTTTTTGTCTGAAAAATCGGAAAGGTGGCCGAAAAGCGTCCTTCTTTTACTTTTACAGATAGGTATCGAAGGTCTCTTCCAGGGGAGACGTCATCGTAGTAAATGTGGGCCGAGAGTGCGCTACCGTCTGGAAGAGAAGTTTTTCCGGTACAGAGAAAGACCGGTTGGCCCGTCTCCTCATTCAACCCTTCTGTCAAAGTTGCTTCGAGAGAATATTCGGTCGGAATCTGTGCCGTTGCTGAAAGCGCCAGGGACAGGAATAGAAACAATGTTCTCATCGGGGGGATATGATATCGCCAGGAGGGGAGAGGGTCAAACCGGACGGGCTACTGCCCGTCCGGCTTTC
>CAYRLD010000005.1:0-17958 GCA_964424925.1 uncultured Planctomycetales bacterium | reverse complement strand
GATGTCGTGTGAATTACGCGGTCATCAAACATAAGTGTTCCGGGTGGGGTGGGAAGCCGAAAGGACCAGAGAACGTCAACCCCTTTTGAAAAGAGGGGGAGGGCGTAGACAGAATATTCATTATGGACATAAACAATTCCGTCTGATACCGACGGATAAAAGGGAATGAAATAGTCCTGAGACTGCTGGGGGAATCGGAAGCGGGAGCGATTGCTAAATTCATATGTAGCGGGAGAGACGGAAAGTTGCCATGCCTGCTGCCCCAAAGAAACCTTCGGTTCTGCTGTTTGGTTTCCATCTGCCGCTCCTCCTATAAGAGGCCACTCCGGGATCAGGAGGGAGGGGTGTTTTGATTTCTGTGATTCCGGAGGAAGGAGGAGGTCTTTTAGGTAATCCTGTAGGAGGATTTTTCTTTTTCCAATGTAGATAGAGGTTCTTGGCCAATTTCTTTTAGACAATGCCTGTACGGCTTCGAGTTCTTCTTTTTTTCCGGCTAAAGAGAGGGCGAGACCCAATTTTGCGGCGACGACCCCGGGAGGAATTTCCAACTCTCTTTCCAAAAGAGGTTTCAAAAGGCGCGCTGCTTTTTCTGGCGATCCGCGATCCAGAAGAAAGTCGGAATGAAGAAGCGTGGCTTCTATAGCGACAGAACTAAAAGGGTGTTGAGATGTGATTTGGGTGAGCAGGGTAAGATCTTGTGTTTGTTGTGCGCGTTCGTACTTTTCTCGAAGAAGGGTATCATATCTTTTTCGATAGGCAACGATTCCTTCTTGGGGCCATGTAGCGAGTTGCTTCGTGATATATGTTCGAACGCCGATCGAAAGTGTTGCCGAAATGGGAACGGTATGGTTGGGAAACTTTTTTAGAAGAGGCTCAAAAATATCGAGCGCTTTTTCATACTGTCCGGCTTTGGCAAGTTTGGGCGCTCTTTGGGTTAGATCCTCTACCTGGGGTACAGTCCGAAGAAGAGCCGTATTTTTCTGATCCTGGCCATATTCCCATAGAAGGAGGGAGCAAAGAAAAGCGAAGATCTTCATACTAAAATAATACGATCATTAGCCCCGAAAGTATGGCAGAAAATACCCTCTAAAGCATTCGGCATAATTTACGGATAATCCATTCCAAGGTGATCAGGAGAGCAAAAAGAAGCCAAACAGGGATCGAGGACCAAAGATATCTTTTCGTCGGATGTGTTCTCATGATGTGTTGACTTGCCATCAGTTCGTCAGGAAGGCTCTGAATTTGGTCGAGCGTGTAGTATTGCATCTTTCTGGCCCCCGTCCCTCGGCGATCTTGCCACGCTTGATAAGAGGCGTTGGCGATGTTTTTCATCATTGTCTCATCAAGAATTGGGCGGTTTTCTTCTTTGGACGGATCGATTACGGAGAATCGATCTTCCGCGCGACTCTTTTCATCCTCTTCCCCGGCCCAGATTTCATACCCCCCTACCCATTCCGGCTGAACTTCCCCACTGTAATATCCGGCCCGGGATTTCTTTAGTTCGACTGGAATTCTTTTACCGGTTGGGGGTTCCAAGAAAACCGTCAGGGTCGATTCGGTTCGTTTTCGGAAGGTGACGTCGTATGCAGTGACATACACTTTGACCTTTTCTCCCCGTACGTATTGATCTTTGTCTACATCGATTCGATATCGCTTGGCACCAAGAAGTTTTCCTTGGCGTACCCATTTCATCGCTTGTTGCCAGAAGGGGTAGAACCAGGGGGAGTCTCCTTGAAGATAACGCCAGAGCCACGTTTCATCGGTGCCAGACCAGAAAACACGCCCTCGTCCGTTGTACTGGGTTACAAAAAGAGGGGGGCGACGAGTTCCTTCTTCGGTTCCCGTGATTTCTACGAGAGAGGTAGCATTTTGGGCGAGGCCTTTGGTGGGCAGGAACCATCGAATTCCGATTTGCCCATCGTTTCGTTCATCCCGATCTTCCCAATGTTCAATATTCTTTTCTGGCCGTCCGCTGAAGGGTCGGTAGTAAATAATCGGATGGGGCGAGCGGTCATCTTTTCCGCGTGCATCAGCGGTTAAAGCGTATCCGAAGCGACGATCATAAATCCGGTCTCTCGGGTTTCGGTCAGAAGGGTCGAGTTGAACCGGAACGAGTCTTCTCAGAGAGGTTTTGTCCATAAATTGACGGGGATTCGAATGACCCGAAATGAGAACTAAGCCTCCCCCAAATTCAGTGACAAACGTTTCGAGGTTTTCCCACTGCTCTTCCCCTCCAATCACAATGGGATCAATGTCACCAAGGATGACGACATCGTATTGCGCCAACTCTTTCAACGTTCGGGGGAATTCCTGTATTGGATTTTGAAAGAGGGGGTCGCTCGACCCTTTTGAGAACTCCTGAGGGAAATCTTTATCGGCACTCGTCAAGAGGCAATGGCAGAGGATCTTGGTGTCCCGTATGAGCGCGTTTTTGAGGAAACGATATTCATATCGGGGCCGCCCTTCTACATAGAGAATTTTGATTTTATCGTCAGCCACTCGAAGCGGGTGAACGAGGTAGTTGTTCTTTTTGTTACTCTCCCCTTCCCGAGGTTCTACCTTCAGAATCAACAGGTAGTCTCCCGGCACCTTGGGGCGGAAAGAGACGGAGCCGACCTGTTTTTCTCCGGTATCCGAAAGTTGCGTGGGATTTTCTGCGCGCTTTTGCGAAAGGGCTATTCGTTTTTCAATTTCTTCTCTTTGACTCGGAAGAGCAACGTCTCCCTCTTTTCTCTTTTGAACCCAAAGATCCACGGCGGTCGTCATGGGGTCAAAGCCAAAACTTCTAATTTTGTAATTCAGCGTGTATTCATCATTGGCCAGGATCGCCATATTGCCTTCCGGTTCTAGCAGCTCAATGTCTCGAGGGGATTGAGGAATACCAGCAAGAACCGTATAAACCGGGAGGTATCTTTTTCGGAACTGTTGCGCGACCCGTTCTGGATCAATTCCGGTGTTGTTGCGGAAATCGGAAAAGACGATAATTCCGGCAATAAACTTTTTCCCTGGCGTGAAGCTGTTTTCTTCCTCTTCTCCCACAGGCCGTTCTTTTAAGTACCGAGCCCGGCTCAGCGCCTCTCCAATAGCGGTTTCAGATCCGATCGAGCGGTATTCTTCCCACAGGAGATCTCGGTCTTCTTCGTAAGCAGTAGGACGACTCGAAAAGGTGAAATATCGGACTTCTAACTTCCTTTCGAGGCGGGGAAAAATTTCTAGTTCTTCATTCCGAAGAGCTCCTCGGAGAAGGTCCGCTCTGGAATACCGTTTTAATTTCTCTTCTTCTTCTGGCGAAAGAATTTCATCGCTGCTGATCCCTGCAATTTGAGCGAGCCGCATTTGATCTTCGGGAGACACATAGGTGTCGATTTTGTTCATAGAGGTAGAAGCGTCAATGAGAACGATAACCACGGATCTCTTTTTCTCAATGCTGTGGGCTTTGATATGCGGGCCAAAGAGCATGAAAACGATCATCAGGAAGAGAATCGATCGGAGGGAGGTGAGGACCAACTTGGCACCCGTTCCTATATCTTTTCTCTCTCCCCGATAGAAAAAGAGCGCGATGGCGATGGCAAGAGGAACGATGATTAAGGCCAGAACCCATGCCGGAGGGAGGTAGTCGAGGCCAAACTGAAAATTACTTCCATCCGGTTCCGGTTTCGGAAGCCCCTCGATTCCGAAAAAACGGGACCAGAATCCATCGTAGACATCTTTAGAAAGAGAGAAGTTCATCGGTTATTGTTTCCCCCTTCCAAACCAGAAGGCAAAGAAAGATTCGGCCAGGAGGAATCCAAGGAGCGCAAGAAGGATCGACCTCCATAACTCGGTCTGCTCCGCCTCCAACTCAATATTTTCTCCACTTTCACTTTTCTCCCCCAGATAGCGAATCGGGAATTCTGGATATTGGTCTCTCAACTCGGATGCAGACAGGTGCTGCAGATTATTTTCGCAGAACCGGAGATCTTCAGGAGTAAGGCCGTGGGGACCTACATTCGCAGAGAAAATGGAAAGAGGGATCGCGTCACCAGGAACTTCCCCCGCTTTCATAAGCGTATATCCGCCCGCACGATTGAGCCCTTTTGCGCGGGGCCCCTCTGATTCGGTCGAAAGGGTCAGGTCGGGGGCGAAGTAAATTCCAATATAGTTGTCCTCCCCGGGAGGTTCGGGGAAGAGGGTGGTTGTCGAACCATCCGGAGTGAATAGCCGAAATTCTAATTTTCCGATAGAGGCGGAATAAGGAAGGAAATACTCTAAAGGTTCTCCCACTCGAAAATTCCTTTGAGCGGAGGACTTTTGCGAAAGATAGTCGCAGATTCTTTTCACCATGACCCAGTAAGGGGGTCGGCCTGTGATTCCGGCATTCCATCCCTCTTCAGAGTCGATGGCGGTTCCGAAGAGGATGACTTCTCCGTCATGCCAAGGGCGTTCGACTAAGATAGGGGTATGTTCGTTGTCATCCAGTTCAGCAAGCACCCCTTCCGAATAGGTATCGAAGAGTCGGAAATATTTCCAAAAAATTAATCCGAAGGGTTGGGCGCGCAATTTCTCTTCGAAGAAAGAGAAGACCGGGTGTGCAAAGGAGACGCGGCTAAATCTTCGGGGAATTCCAGATTGATGGAGGTCGGGAGGTGTGCCCTCAAGTTTTCCGATCCGAGCCGGAAGGAGACCGAGTCCTTCATTATGGATCAGCCGAGTTTGACCGGAACCATCTTTCAAAGGAACTTCTTTCCGTTCTTGTGCTGGGATCCCCTCTTGTCCACATTTGTGACAGGTGAGATGGGTCCCTCCTTTTACTTCTTCGCTTGTGTCATTGGGTCGTATTTCTCCCAAGATGGTTCCACTGCAGATGCCGAGCGCCGAATTGTACCAGAGCGTATCTACCTGGTCTCCGAGAGAGATGAAAAGGCCTCCCCCGTGGCGCGTGAATTCTTCGATCCGATGAACAAGGTCTCGGGTAAGACTTTTGACGTTGCAAAGAGCAATGAAGTCGTACTTGTCGAGTTTTCGGTCATAAAGATTGGGAACCGTTACCCAATCGGTGTGGAAAAATCGTTTGTCCCCGAAGGGGTCGAGGACCATTTCAATGGCGCCCGTTTCTCGTGAAGTTCGTTTCCCATTTTCGGGCTCACCATCGACTAAGAGGCCTCGAATCGCCGCACGAACATCGACAGCGAGAAAACGACGGTTATCAATTTCGGGGAAATCTCCCTCCGAGTCATGGGGGTCAAAACGAACCTCAAAAAGGTGGGCTCCGGGACTTTCTGCCGGAAAAGTATATTGGAACGTAACGGGGACTAATGTGTCTGGGGGAAGGGTGGCGGTCTGCGTGTCGTACAACTCTCCATCTATATAAAATTGGATTCGTTTTTGGGGGGAGGGGTTTGAAGAGAAGTTATAAAGTTCGGCCACAATTTCCACCGGCTGTTCGGTGACGATGATGTTATTTCGGGAGTAGAGGTTTACGATGGAATAGTTCACCGCATCCTCACTTCCTACATCAACAAGGAAGAAGGTGTTTCGTTTGTCCGATGCGAGTTCTTTTAGAATGGATCGAAGTCGTTCTTCCTCTGCTTGATCCGAAAATGTCCAACCAGAGGCTTGCATATCGGTAAAGAAATAAATTTTCCGGAGGCGTTGAGATTTCTCTCCTTCCTCTTGGTCTTCCATCTGAAGAATCTTTCGAATCTCAGACATGGTGTTTCCCATGTTCGAACGATAATGCTGCACACGGGAGATGTCGGCTACCGCTTTTGAGACCTGAGGAAGATTGTTCCACTCCTGTTTGGTCCGGTCCGGATATTCAGAAAGAAGCAGTAGGGTAAATCGGTCTTGCGAGGTGGGTTGTAACCCTGAGATCACCCGTTCGCAGGCATCTTTTGCTATTTCCAAAGAGGTTTTCTGGCCTTTTTTGTATTCCATCGACCAGGTGATATCGATCGCAAATATATAGTGTGTTCCTGATTGCCCCTCTCCCGGGAGAACGGCACCGGCGGATAGAAAGGGGCGCGAGATGGCTAAGGCAATAAGAAGCATGATAAGAATGCGAAGCAAAAGAAGTAGCCAGTTTTCAAATTGGACCCGTTTTCGTGTTTTTTGAAGAGCCGCCAGGAGCCAATCCATTGCGGCCCATCGTACCCGGCGATACTTTTGACGATTGAGAAGGTGGATGATCACCGGGATCGAGGCGCCCGCTGCAAACCACAAAAACATAGGTGCATGAAATTGCATTTACCGTTTCGCCCTCGTGCCGAGTCTCGTGGCGAGGTATTTTACGAGTTCGACATCTAGTTGTTGGTCAGTCGATATTTGAACGTAATCGATCATCATTTTTGTACATCCTCTTCGAATTTTAGCGCACGCATTCTCGACTTCTTCACGGTACGCTTTCCGAAGAGCGCGGGGATCGATCAGAAGTTTTGGGTGATCTTCCAATCCGTCAAAGAGGGTCATTCGTTGGAAGGGGAACGTGATTTCATATTCATCAAGAACGTGAAATAAAATCACATCGTGTCTTTTATGACGAAAGTGTTGTAAGGCCTTTAAGGTTCGGTCTGGGTCATCAAAAAGATCGCTAATAATCACGACAAGACCTCTTTGCCGGAACCGCTCTGCGAGAACATGAAAAACACTGGCGAGGTCGGTCTTTTCTTTCGCCTTCATATTGTTGAGGGTTCCCAGAAGAGCCTTCATGTGTCCCATACTCGAAGAGGAAGGGAGCATCTGTTTTACTTCTTTGTCGAAGCAGACCATGCTTACGGAATCTTGCTGGTGGAGGATTTTGTATGCGAGGGAGGCGGCAATAAACCCACCCAACTCTAATTTCGAAATCTCTCCGCTCTGATAATTCATCGATTCTGAGGTGTCCAGGAGGATGTAGGAGCGGAGGTTCGTGTCGAGTTCGTACTCTTTAATGTAGAGTCGGTCGGTTCTCCCATACACTTTCCAGTCGAGATGTTTGATGTCATCTCCCGGTGTGTATTCACGGTGTTCTGCAAATTCAATGCTGAAGCCGTGATAGGGACTCTTATGCATGCCGGTAACAAAACCTTCGACGATATGTCTCGCCTTGAGATCGAGGCGGGTGATTTTGTTGAGCACCCGTTTGTCCAGATATCTCAGGAAATCTTCCGACATGCGTCCTTTCCGGGGTTAGGAGCCTACGACTTTGGGAAGGCTCTCATCCTTTTCAAAACCTGCTTCTCGCGTAGGGGTGATTTCAATTAGTTTGTCGACAATCTTGTCCGTTGTGATTCCTTCCGCTTCGGCACTGAAATTCGTGACGATTCGGTGGCGTAGAACCGGGTGGGCGACGGATTGGACATCTTCGATTGTGACATAAAATCGTCCCTGAATGACCGCGCGCGCCTTGGCTGCGATAATGAGATATTGGCTTGCGCGGGGACCGGCTCCCCATTGAACCCACTCTTTGATGAATTCCGGAGCGTTCCCTTCTTTTACCCGTGTAGAACGGCTCAAAGTCATCGCATATTCAATCACATGATCAGCAACGGGAACCCGTCGAACGATCTCTTGGAGTCGGACGATTTCTTCCGCTCCCAGGATGGTCTTTAATTCTACTTCTATGTTCGAAGTAGTGAGCTTCATGATTTGAAGCTCTTCCTCTTCGGTTGGATACCCGACATGAATCATATACATGAATCGGTCGAGTTGTGCTTCTGGGAGGGGGTACGTTCCTTCTTGTTCAATGGGGTTCTGTGTGGCCAGAACGAAGAAGGGTTTTTCGAGTCCGTGTCTCTTTCCACCGACGGTTACCTGCTGCTCCTGCATCGCTTCGAGAAGAGCTGATTGGGTTTTAGGTGGTGTTCGGTTTATTTCATCCGCCAGAATGACGTTGGCGAAAATAGGGCCTTGAATAAATCGGAAGGCCCGGGTTTCGGATGTTTTATCCGTATCGATCACTTCCGTTCCGGTGATATCGGACGGCATCAGATCCGGAGTAAATTGGATTCGGTTAAAGCTGAGGGAGAGGGTTTGTGCGAGACTTCGGATCATGAGCGTTTTTGCCAATCCAGGAACCCCTACGAGAAGAGCATGACCTCGAGAAAAGATCGCTGTGAAAAGTTCGTCGAGAACTCTTTCCTGACCCACGATAATCCGGTGCATCTCTTCCCGAAGAGAATCATAGGCCGTTTTTAAACGTTGGATCGCTTCGAGGTCTCCCTCCTCTACCTTTCCCGCATTGTCTTCCATGTTTCCTCCGATTTGAAACCGATTCCCATTTCCGACCGTTGTAACAGAAGGTAGTACGCTGAAGAAAGGAAATAGATGGCACGGAAGGCCTTTTCCCTAGGGATATGATAGTATAGGAGGCGTACATGGTAAGAAATTTCTCTCCCTTTCTTTTTCTTCTGGTTCTTCTCTTGTCGGCCTGTTCTTCGACCGAACCCGCCGAGAAGGCCGCGATGGATATGGAAATTGAGAGAGCGATTCTCTGGGATTTTCGAAAAGAGAGTCGTTTTGATCGGGTAGAAGTAACCTGTCGGGATGGGGTTGTCCTTTTACAGGGAATCGTCCCTACGATGAAAGATAAGGCAGAAACGGTCAAAAGAGCCCAAAAAGCGGCCAACAAGTGGGATTCCGGGACGGACGTTGTTTCAGAACTCACGGTAGAGTGACGGGAGACTGGAATCCGAGCCCTCCTTTCTATATGATTCCCGCTCTGAGAGAGGCGCTTCAGACAGGTATCGTCTTATTTCGATTCCCCAAAAACAATTTGGACGGGGAAAAAGGAGGTCGGGTGTCACCCTTTTCATCGATTCCAGAAATTCTTGATGATTTAAAAGCGGGAAAAATGATCGTTCTCGTCGATGACGAGAATCGTGAAAACGAAGGCGACCTAGTTATGGCCGCGGAAAAAGTGACCCCAGAAGCGATCAACTTCATGCGAAAACATACAGGCGGGGTGATCTGTCTTCCGTTGGATACGGAAACAGCCGACCGGTTATCGCTCCCTCCGATGGTCAATGACAATACGTCAGAACGAGAGACCGCCTTTACCGTTTCGATTGATGCCCGCCGAGGCATCACGACCGGAATTTCGTCTCAGGATCGAGCGATTACGATCATGACCGCTGTCCATGACCGGGCCACCGCTGAAGATCTTGCCCGCCCAGGGCATATCTTTCCTCTTCGCGGGAAGGATGGCGGTGTTCTTGTTCGAGCGGGGCATACCGAAGGGTCGATCGATCTTTGCCGTCTGGCGGGAATGAAGAGCGTTTCGATTATTTCCGAAATCATGAACGAAGATGGGGGGATGTCCCGTCTTCCGGAATTGATCGAATTCAGTAAAGAACACGACTTGAAAATATGTTCGATCGCCCAGTTGATCGAATACCGTCGGCAAAAAGAAAAACTGGTGGAAAAGGTAGTAGAAGTAAAACTCCCCACTCTGTATGGAGATTTCCAACTGCATCTCTATAAATCCAGTGTAGATGACTATCTTCACCTGGCTCTTTGTGCGGGCGGGGTAGGCCAAAAGGTGGAAGGGGAGTCGGTGGTTCAGGAAGAGCCGATCTTGGTTCGGGTTCACTCCGAATGTCTCACAGGAGATATTTTCGGATCGATGCGGTGTGAATGTGGGGAACAATTGGACACCGCTCTTTCTCGTATCCAAAAGGCCGGAAAAGGGGTTCTCCTCTATATTCGCCAAGAGGGTCGAGGAATCGGCCTGATCAATAAATTGAAATCGTATGAGTTGCAGGAACAGGGTTTAGATACCGTTGATGCGAATATCAAGCTAGGGCTTCCGGCCGACTTGCGAGAGTATGGTACTGGAGCTCAGATTCTCTATGACCTCGGAATCCGGAAAATGCGAATTCTTACGAACAATCCGAAAAAGATGCATTCCGTTAGTGGATATGGTCTCGAAATCGTAGAGCAAACCCCGATTGAAATTCCTCCTTCCGAACATAATCGAGAATATCTTCGGACCAAACGAGACCGGATGGGGCACATCTTCGAACAGATTAACGACCAGATTGAGGGAAAGTAAATGCGGGCAGTTTCCCTCAACGGTATGAAACTTGGCGGGAAGAACCCGCTTTTCTTCATCGGTGGGCCTTGTGTGATTGAAGGGGCTGCTCATGCTCTTCGGCATGCGAAATCGATGGCGGAAATCTGTCGCGTTGCCGGGGTTCCTTTTATCTATAAAAGTTCCTACGACAAAGCGAATCGAACTTCTTCCTCCTCTTTCCGTGGCCCGGGGATGACGAAGGGGCTTCAAATTCTGAAGAAGGTGAAAGAGCGTGTGGGCGTACCCGTCCTTACCGATGTTCATACAGTAGAAGAGGTTTCCCGGGCGGCAAAAGTTGCCGATATCTTACAGATTCCCGCATTTCTTTGTCGGCAAACGGATCTCATTAAGGCGGCAGCGAAGACCGGTCGAATCGTGAACATCAAAAAAGGACAGTTTCTTGCTCCCTGGGATATGAAGAATGTCATTTCCAAGGCGGGTAAATCGAAAATTATGGTAACCGAACGAGGCAGTAGTTTTGGTTACAATCAGCTGGTAGTGGACATGAAGGGGATTCCCATCATGCGTGGGTTCGGCGTTCCTGTTGTGATGGATGCGGGGCATAGTGTCCAGCAACCGGGAGGTCTCGGCGCTACGACCGGAGGGATGCGGGAAATGATTCCCGTGATGGCAAAGACCGGTGTTGCTGCCGGAGCGGATGGGCTCTTTATTGAAGTACATGAGGATCCGGAAAACGCTCCGAGTGATGGCCCAAACATGCTCCCGTTGTCAAACCTTCCCGAACTCCTCCAGCAAGTCACCGCAATACGAACGGCTCTCTGATTCGGTGCCGGCTATTGACCCTCCCCCTACTTCCTGTCACGATGTCCGCCCATGAGTGATCTTCTGGTTACCGAAAAATTGACCCGACGGTATGTCATGGGAGAAACCGTAGTCTCTGCAGTCGATGGCATCGATCTTACCTTCCATACAGGAGAAGTTGCGGCGATTGTAGGTCGGTCGGGAAGCGGAAAGTCGACTCTTTTGCATCTTCTGGGAGGGCTCGATCGTCCTACCTCAGGGGATATCGCAATCCAAGACCGGCGGATGAGTGAGTTGACCGATGATGAACTTGCGATCCTTCGCCGAGATAAGGTCGGGTTTATTTTTCAGTTTTTTAACCTCATTCCTACCCGAAACGCGCTTCAAAATGTGGAACTTCCTTTGGTTCTCTCGGGGGTTCCCGTTCGAGAACGGCGCGAACAAGCGATGACCTTTCTCCGTCAAGTGGGGTTGGAAAGCCGGGCGGAACATAAACCGCAGGAACTTTCGGGAGGGGAACAACAAAGAGTCGCGATCGCCCGAGCTCTTGTTATGAATCCTCCCCTTCTCCTCGCAGACGAGCCGACGGGGAACCTGGATACCAAAACTTCCGGAGAAATCGTTGCTCTCCTTCATCAGATTCAGAAGGAAGGAGGGAAAACGATTATTCTTGTGACGCACGATCGTGAATTGGCAGAAACGGAAACCGATCGTGTTGTTGAAATGAAAGATGGAGCGATCGTTGATGATCGGAGGTCGAAAAGATGACTTTCCGTGACATCTCCAGCATGGCGATTGGCAATCTTCTTCGGAGAAAAGGGAGAACACTCCTTACCTTGATTGGGGTGGTGATCGGAGTCGGTGCGCTTGTTTTGATGGTCTCCCTGGGAATAGGTCTAAAGAAACAGTTGTTGCGCTCTTTTGAATCACAAGATTCTCTTCGCACCTTGACGATCACGCGCGTACAAGGGGGGGATACGCAGAAGAAAAAGCGGATCGGACTCTTTGGAGCGGTGGGACAAATTCAACAGATCTCGGTAAGCGAGATTGAGAAGATGCGAGGATTGAAGGGGGTCTCGGATGCGTATCCGAACTTGTTGATTGCCCTTTCCTGTGAAATCCCCTTAGTCGAGCCTGTTGAAGAGAAGGATTTTCTGGCCGCCGATTTTATTCAGTTTACAGGTATGCCTCCGGGAGAGCGGGAGAGATTGGAAGGGATTCTTCTCAAAGGTCGTCTCTGGAATCCCGGAGAGATTGCCTGTGTGATTCCGAGCGCTTTAATTAAGAGAAGGTTCGACCTTCCTCTCGAACAGTTGGCTTTGGGAGAAGATCTCCGGATAACCTTTGACAAGGATGCGAAGGATAAAATTCCCTCCCCGGAGCTTGCCTCGATTCCGATTGTGGGTGTTTTTGATTCCGATAAATTGGGGTTACGGAGGTCCCAGTTTCATCTTCCTCTCGATCATGCTATTCGTCTTTGGAAAGAGACGAAGGGCGGATTTGCCGGGATGTTCCTATATAAGAAGGATAAGTACCCTTCGGTGATCGTCAAAGCAAAGAGCCCCGAGGATGTTGATCAAGTGAAAGCGCAATTAAGCAATATGGGATACGAGGCTCTTGCCACGATGGACATAATTGACATGATCGATACGACCTTTCTTGTCGTAGAAGCTTTTATGGGATGTATCGGTGCAATTGGTCTCCTGGTGGCGCTCTTTGGGATTGCCAATACGATGACGATGTCCGTATTAGAGCGGGTCCGGGAAATAGGGGTTATGAAGGCCTTAGGAGCAAGAAACCGAGATATTCGCAGTATCTTTCTCCTCGAAGCGGCGTGGATCGGTCTGGCAGGGGGGGTTGTCGGGATTGGGGGTGGATGGTTGCTTGGGGTGATTTTAAATATAATTGCCAAAGCGGTTCTCGAAATGCCGCCCGGATCAAAATTATTTTCACTCTCGCCATGGCTTGTGGTGGGGTCCCTCCTGTTTTCGATTGCGGTTTCCATTGTGGCTGGGGTGATCCCTGCCATGCGTGCCTCCCGGCTCGAACCGGTGAGCGCCTTGAGGTATGAATAAATGATTATGACACTCTCCTTTCTTCTTCTTCTCTCCTCCCCTTTCGGCGAAGAGAAGGGGTTTGTGATAGAACGAGATGTGGAACTTATTCTTCTGGATCCGCTCGACCGGAAGAGGGAAATTCATCGCCGAGAGAGAGTTTCTTATCAGGAGGGAAACCTTTTGATGGAAGACCTTACGTTCGGGGAAAAGATCCTGATCCGAACGGATCAAAAGGCTGTCTGGGTGATCGATACTCTTGCGGGAACTTGGTCTCGGCTCGGATTTTCACAGATCCGAACCAGGCAGGAAGAAGTTCTTCGTGCGATTCGCGAAACAAGAAAGCGTGTACCGGGTACGCAAGAAGAAAAGGCTATTACACAACTTCTCGAAGGGTATGGATGGTTTGATCAGAGTTCAAAGGGAGAAATTCGAACTCCGGGGAAAGAACGAGAAATTCTTGGCCGCTCCTGCGTTCGTAAAGATCTCTATTTAAATGGGAATATCAGACGATTGTCCGTTTATGTGGATCCGTCTCTCTCTATTGATGGTTATTTCGATACTCTTTCGCTTGCCGGAAGGTTTTCAAAAGAAGAGTCGTCTGCGTTGAAAGATCTAGGGGGGGTGCCCATGGAAGGGGTTCTTCGATATGTTTCCTTCCTCGATCGCGTTCGAGCACAGATTCGTGTGATTTCCGTAACTCCCGGGGAATGTTCCCTTGATATTTTTACTCCCCCCACGACAGGAAAGCAGGTCCCGTTGGCCCGTTTTGAAAAGCCGGTTGCTCGAAAGATTAAGCGACCAGAGGGATTTGAGCCGAGTTTTCGAGAAGATGATCTTGAGCGCGAAAATGATGGGATGGGAGAGGATCAGGATTAATGACACCAAAACAGATGGAGGTCCTCCGTTTTATCGAAGATTTTTCCGATCAGCATGGGTATTCTCCCACGTTGCAGGAGATTGCAGATTATCTCAAGGTGAGTAAGGTCACTATTCTCGGTCACCTGAAAAATCTCGAACGAGAAAAACGAATTCGTCGCTCACACTATCGACGGCGAGCGATTGAAGTGCTTCAACCGATTCGACGTCTTCCCGTGATGGGTCGAATTGTGGCAGGACGTCCTCTGGAATCGTACGAAAGCCCCACGGATCTCGATCTTTTTGAGTCTGTGCGTGGGTCAAAGGAGACCTTTGCCCTTGAAGTTCATGGGGACTCAATGATTGGGGACAATATTCAAGAAGGGGATTACGTCATCGTAGAAAAAAGGAAGCAGGCGCGAGATGGAGAGACCGTTGTTGCTCTTTTAGAAGGCGGAGAAGTTACGCTTAAAAGATTTTATCGTGATGGTCGACGCATACGACTTCAACCAGCCAACCCTTCCCATGAACCCATTTTAGTGGATCGGGTTGAAATCCAGGGGGTCGTGATTGGACTGTGGCGGAAAATCTGGTCATGAGCGAGGCGGTTCGTGCGCACGTGCATATTTCCGGTCGAGTTCAAGGGGTCTTTTACCGGGCCAGTTGCCAAGAGCAAGCCCGGCGTCTCGGGTTGAACGGGTGGGTATGCAATCTTCCAGACGGACGGGTGGAAGTTGTTCTGGAAGGGGGGAAATTGGTCGTGGAAGAAATGATTCGATGGTGTCATCACGGCCCTTCCGGGGCAGCGGTTTCTGGCGTTGAAATGGTCTGGGAACCTATACGAGGAGAGTCTTCCTTCTCCATCACCGGGTAGAAGAATCATAGATAGACTCTTTTTGTTCTCGATCCCCATTTGGCCCCCTTTTGGGGTATGATTAGAGTTCTGTCTGGGAGGAGATCCATATGGGTTGGGATGGTCGGGAACGCCGAAAACAGAAGCGATACGGGCTGCGTGACAGCCTGATTCGTTTTAAGAAATCGAGTGTAGGGTCCTTTTTCCGTCCCTTTTCGCCCCGTTACCTCCTTCTCAATTTTAGCAAAAAGGGATGTCACTTTATTTCGAGGGAAGATATTTTTCCGGATCAACTTCTTTCCTTACGGGTCGAAGTGCCCGATAGGGGGGTGGTCAATGCCAAAGGGATGGTGGTATGGTCGAAAAAATCGGATCAGCTTGATGCGTTTCGGATCGGGGTGCGATTTACCCGTGTGACAGGAAGATCAGAGATGGTGTTACAGAAACTGCTTGACTCGGCCCTTCTTGAAAACATAGATATCACAACGAAAGTGTACCTAAAAGAGATTGAAAAGTTGTAACAGGATGGATGGATGGAAAAAACGATCAAATTTAAGATGACCTTCCCTGAAAAGATGATTGGGGATCCTATTCTCTACCAACTCTCCCAAGACCTGGGTGTCGCCCCGAATATTCTCCGGGGACGGATTACCGAGAATGATGCCTGGCTGGAGGTGGAATTGATCGGGGGAGAAGAAAACATCGGGAAGGCGATCGAATTTCTCGGAGATCAGGGTGTCTCTATCGAGAAATTGGACGATTGAACCGGGACCCGCTTCGTATTACTTCTGCTTCGCTCGCCTGAAATAATTCGGGAGAAGGACTCCCCCCCTTTTTGGGTTACTCATCTTCCTCTTTCTGGAGTCACGATTTTAGTCCCTTCCCCATTCGGCTATGGGAGAGTGATTTTGCTTTCAGAGAGCCGGGCGATTATAATACTCTTCTCGGCGGTAAAAAAATGTGGATTCTTACGACAATACTGATGCTCTTGGCCGGAAACGGGCAATCCGGAGATTACATTCAAGATCTTCGAGACAAAGATCCTGAGATCCGTGAATTGGCGGCGAAGATTTGTGGCGCCCAAGGAATTAAGACCGCCGTTCCGGACCTCATTGAGTTGTTGGAAGACCAGAAAGAAGAAGTGCGCACAGCTGCCTATGCGTCACTAAAACGCCTCACGGGAAAGGCTTCTTTTGGCCAGGATATTGCCGTGTGGAGAGAATGGTGGGAAAAGGAAGGGGAGGATATCTACCCAGCGACGAACTTGACGCGACAACAGATTGTCGAGATTCTCGAGCCTCGGGTGCGGAATCTCCAGTTGGAGCTGGATAAGGATGTGAAAAAGGCGAAGAGCGAAATCAGGATGCTCTCCTTCTTCGTTGCGATTATTGGGCTTCTCTTTGTCGGGATCATGTTTTATTTCGTGGGGCATATTTCTTCCCGCCTAAAGGAATGGAAAGATTTTATTCGGCAGGCCGAGGGATATATCGCTCGTGGAGAAGAGATAAACAAAAGAACGGATAAGGTGATTGAAGAGGTGAACGAAAAGAAGACAGAGATTCTTGAGTTTGCCAAGAAACAACGGGAAGAGGTTCAGGCAGAGATCGACCGGTATGCGGATCTTCTGCAAGAAAACTCGGAACATCAGATGCGGGAAGAGGTCATGGGACTTCGGCAGAAGGCGGAAAAAGAATTGGAGCAGACGCTCGGAGAACTCGGGAAGCAGGTCGAAACCCAAGTTCGTCGTTCGGCAAAAAGTAGTCGAGATATGCTTGAGGGGGATTACGAGTCCCTTCGGGAAAAATTTGTGAAAGAGGTGGAGCATCATTCGATTTTCCTGGAAGGACGCCTCTATTCGATTAACGGAAAACCGGAGGAAGCTCTTCGTAAATATAAGCGTCTGGTTTCTTTGAAGCCGGATCATTATCTTGGTTGGACCCATCTTGGGGATACCTATCGCGAACTTCTTCGATATGATGAATCGCTCGAGGCGTATGAGAAGGCTTCTATGATGGCCCCGAACGATTCGGCGATTCTCTATAATGTGGCGGCAACGTACGCCCTCTTGAAGCAGAAAGAAAAAATGCTCGAAACGCTCTCCCGAGCCATCGCCAATGATGGGGAATTTAAGGACGAAGCGTTGAATGATGCTGCTTTCCGGGATTATTGGAACGACCCGGCCTTTAAAGATATGGCCGAAGGGTAGGGGTTACTTCTCGCGCAACTTCTGCTGTACTTTTTGCAGCCACCGGTCTTTCGCTTCCACTTTCCATTCCAGGATCGCCTGATCCCGGTTTTTCATGTGGGTCTTGAGGGCGTCCAAACACGCTTTTCGAAGAGATTCCTTTTCCCGACTCTCTACGAGTGTGTCCCAGAGGGTGTCGGCGGCGGAGACATTTTTTGGGTATTGACTGAGAAGCTTTGCGGCCGATTCCCGGACGCGGGCTGGAAGTTTGTTTCTTCTCATTCGATTGATTTCGGTGTCGACGTAATGCTCCAGAACATACATGGCGTGTTCGTATTTCATATCGGCATGCCATTGGAGCGCTTCCAGAAGCATCTCTTCTTCTTCCTTTTTTAAGGAACTCAGGGCATGGCCTCGAGAGGCTTCGAGAGAGAGGTGGGTCTGCACGACAGGGTAGACTCTTTTGTACTCCTGGGGGGCTTTCTTTTTGAGGAGGCGGAGGGCTTTGAGCGCGAGGAGGCGTTGGCGGTACGGCTTCTCCCGGTTGGTAAAGAACGCGGCGACCGCATCGATATTTTCTTTCTCTCCCGTAAGAACGAGGGTGGAGGCTTCTTGTGCGGAGGAACCTTCCAGGAACGTTTTGCGTTTTTCCTCTCCCTCTTGAAAGGGAAGAAGGAGGAGAAGAGGAAAGAGTAAGGTCTTCATATATTTATAGTACGACAGTGGAGCACTTTAGGAGAAGACCTTCCGAGGATGAATTCCGTTTTCCGTTTTTTCTCCTATGCCCAGAAAATGGTCTTCTCGATAGATGCGCACGAGGTCCGTGTCGCAGGATCGGGTGAGGTCTTTTCCGATCGACCAGAGGGAGGCCTCTTCGGGATCGATTTCTATTTTCGGTATGTTTTGGATTCCAGCATCGAGAGGGTGCCAGACGGGATCTTGGTCTTCCCGATGGGCATCTTCGATCCGAAAAGGGCCGTTTGCGGTTCGACGAAGTTCGTCGAGACTTCCCCCCAGGTCCCGGGCGAGAGATCGGATATAGGTTCCTTTCGAGCAGGAAATGCGGGCTCGGAATGTGGGGGGGGACCATTCGAGAAGATCGAACCGGTCGACCCGGACGGAACGGGCGGGAACCTCAACAGTCTCGCCAGCACGAGCATACTCGTATAATTTCTTCCCTCCCTTTTTGATGGCGGCGTAACGAGGGGGGATCTGT
>CAYRLD010000004.1:4135-19409 GCA_964424925.1 uncultured Planctomycetales bacterium | reverse complement strand
AAACTTTGGTCACACTTATTCTACTTTTTATTCAGAAATAAATATATTTAAAAATCTTAAAAACAACGAAAAAATGAAAGAAAAGTCTGTTACAAAAACAGAAGAAGAAACTAAACCTGTAATGCATGGAAAAAGAACTAAGGAAAAAGGTGATCGACCGCACCGAGGTCATTCTCGATATTTTCGCAACGCATGCTCGATCCGGACCGGCAAAGCTTCAGGTAGAGTTGGCGCAATTGGAATACAATCTTCCCCGACTCGCAAAAATGTGGACTCACCTTACCGATGAACAGCAACGAGGCATCGGAATGGGGCAGAGAGGGCCGGGTGAAAAGCAGATCGAAGTGGATAGACGACTCGCCCGTAGACGAATTACAGATCTGAAGCGACAGATTGAACAGCAACAACGGCAGAAACAGAGGGAAGTAGAAGCCCGGTCGTCCCGGAACTTTACCGTCAGCCTCGTTGGATATACCAATGCGGGGAAATCGACCCTCATGAACGCCTTGACCGAAGCGGAAGTGCTTGTCGATAACAGACTCTTCTCAACCCTCGATACCCGAACCCGCCTCTGGAACCTCGATAGCGGAGTTCCGGTACTCCTTTCCGATACGGTCGGATTTATCCGAAACCTTCCCCACGGCCTTGTAACAAGTTTCCATGCTACCCTCGAAGAGGTTTCGCAAGCGGACCTCCTCCTTCATGTTGTCGATGCGAGCCATCCGGAAAGAGAAGAGCAGATTAAGGCGGTCGAAGAGGTCCTCGAAGAAATAAAGTGTGAAGAAATCCCGATGATATTGATCTTCAACAAGATCGATCGACTGCAAGACCCGGTCGAAAAGACCCTTCTGCAAAATCGCTATCCCCAAGCCTTGATTCTTAGCGCTCGAACAAAAGAGGGTTTTGGGGATCTCCACCCACGCGTGGCCGATATTATGACAGACCGTTTTGTCGATATCGTTGCCGATATCCCGGTAACGGAGGGTCGTCTCTCCGCAGAACTGGCGGGACAGGCGATGATTCTCGAAAAAACCCTCATAGATGAGCATTTTCATATGAAATTGAAGGTTCCCCGCCGAATGGCGTGGAAATTGGAGCCCTACTTGGTCCCCCAGGGATAGGGCTGTCTTGACACCCGTTTTTGGGCACGCGTATAATACGCCCTCTTAATTTGGTCCGTTCCCGGAGAACATGACAATGGCTCCCGACTCAAAGGAACAACCCCTGGATGTGAAGAAGGTACTCGAGAAGAGTGCCTCCAAGACCACCCTCCAGGAACTAGCAAAAAAAGGAATCCAGCGCGTTAAGGTGCTGGATGAAGCGGCCATTACAAAAATGATCAATGAGGCCCTAGAACGGACCCTCGCCACCCGTACCAATATCGTCTCCAAAGAAGACCGTACCAAAATCGTCGCCGCCTCCCGCAAAGAGCTCGATAATCTCATGAAAGAATTTAAAGAGGCCAAAGACGTCAACGAGCTCATGCAGAAAGACAAGGAGGGGCTTGCGGCCGAAATCGAAAACCTCCAACAACAGGCACAAGTACAACGAAAATATACCGACGAGATCGGAAAACAACGATACGACGAAGGAAAGGCGACCGCCAAGGAAGAACTAGCCGAAGTCAAAGCCCAACTTACCGAAGCACGGAAAGAAGGGGGAGAAGAAGCTCGAATCGCACAGCAGGCGGTCATTGAAGAGATCCGAAGTCAAGCCCAGTCACGAGAAGATCAGATTCGAGCCGAAGTGGCAAACCAGAAGGACGCCGAGCTAAACCAGAAACTTCTGGCAGTTTCCCAGGAAGAAGCGCGGAAGAGAGAAGATCTCCAGGAAAAAAATATGGAGATGTCCCAGCAACTCGCAAACACCATGAAAGAGATGAAAGAGTCGGACGAAGAACTCTTCACAAAACTGACCGAACTCTTTACCAAGTCGATCGGAGATCTGAACAAAAAGATCGGAAAGCTGCGTAGCGGTTCGGTTGGTGGCGACTTTGACAGCGATGTCGAATTGCGACCGAGTCAGGCCGTACTCGATACCATGTTAAACGAAACACTCGAAAGCAACCTGAAAGAAATGAATGTCGAGGGAAAGACCGCGGGCAAGATCGGAAACGCCCTCGACCGACTCAAATCCCTTCGGGGACCCAAGAAAGACGAGAAGAAAGATTAACCCCCACTCTAATTTAAAAAGGAGGATGCCGGCGTGAGTGACGACAGCAACCTGCAATCAGGAAAAGGATTGGACATCGGTACCGCAAACCTCGTAGCCGCAGAGCAGAACGAGAATGGTGAAGTGGTGCTCCGACTCAAAAGAAATGCCTTTATTGACGTCCCGGTGGACACCTACACAAAGAATATGCTGACACGACTGAACGTCCCCTTCGTCGTTCAGAACAAGAAAATGTACGTTCTGGGGGACCACGCCTTCGAACTGGCAAACGTCCTGAATAAAAATACTCGCCGCCCTATGAAGGACGGCTTGATCTCTCCGAAAGAAGCAGACGCCCTCGCGGTCATGAAACTGCTCATCGGCTCCATCCTCGGAGAGCCGCGGTGTGAAAATGAACCGTGCTTCTATTCGGTTCCCGGAGATCCGATCGACAGTGACCTCTCTGTCGTCTATCACAAAGACCTATTCGATGCGGTCCTCCGATCGCTCGGATACGCTCCCCATCATATTATTGAAGGGCATGCGGTCGTCTTCTCCGATCTCGCAGACGAAGATTTCACCGGGATCGCAATCTCCTGCGGAGGAGGTATGTTCAACATCTGTGTTGCGTACAAATCGATGCCGACCCTCACCTTCTCGACATCCCGTGGAGGCGACTGGGTCGATAACAACGTAGCGCAGGTCCTCGGAATCAAACCTTCGAAGGCGGCTCTCCTCAAAGAGAAAGGGGTCGACCTACTCAATCCCAAGAACCGGGAAGAGGATGCGATCGCGATCTACTACCGAAATCTGATCAACTACACATTAACGAATATCAAGGATCGGTTCGAAGCGGCGGACAATATGCCCAGCTTCCCCGACCCGATCGTCATCGTCTTCTCTGGCGGAACATCTATGCCGATCAACTTCATCGAACTTGTCCGGGAAATCTTCAAAGAGATGGAATTCCCAGTCGAGGTAAAGGAGATTCGTCACGCAGAAGATGCTCTTCATGCAACGGCGAAAGGCGCTCTTACCGCCGCCCTCCTGGAGGCCGCTCAAACATCCTAGGAAAAACTCATGAGTCAGGATACCGGTCGACGTGGATTTGGAGAGCAGCTCTTTCAGAGACTGCAAGATAAGGGTCTGTCTAAGAGTCAGATCTATAAGATCCTTGCACTTCAGAGACTCGACCCTGAAGTGTCTGATCTAGGGGCCAAGGGTCTTCTAACAGAAGGACATCTTCTGGAGATCTCAAAGATCCGCTCTGCCCCGAGGCAGAAGCAGCTCTCGGAGATCAGCGTCGAACACAATCTGACGGTTATCTGGGTACGGGCCTTCTCTAAATTAATTCGTGCTGCCGAAAAAGCGCCTAAAGATATTTCGAGCAAGATCTGGGACTTCTACTTCCAGATCGAAGGTCAGCTCAAGGGGAACGGACCCACGAAAGAACTTCTCGCCACCCTGAAGGCGTTCGATCCGGATAAACTCTCCTGGAGAGATCCACGAGACACCGCCATCCTCAACCCGATAAAAGAAGAGAAAGAAGAAGAGGTCGAACTTCCGGAAGAGTCTGAATTTGAAAGTCTCGACCTCCAACTCGGCCGAGGTCTCGATGTCGGTACCGTAAATATTTGCGCCTCTGCCAAAAACCACGACGGAGAAGTCGCCTTCCACCTGCAAAGGAACGCCTTCATCGACGTGCGAAACGATCCCTTCACGAGAAAGATGCTCATGAAACTCGGCATCGATTATATCGTTCAGGGAGAAAAGGGATACGTCATCGGAAACCCCGCCTTCGATCTCGCCAATATCTTTGAACGGGATACGCGCCGCCCGATGAAAGCAGGAATGATTTCCCCCGTCGAACCGGAAGCGCTACTCATTGTCAGCCTGCTTGCTGCCCAGATCCTCGGGCAACCGAAGGAAGTGGGCGAAGTGTGCGCCTTCTCCGTTCCCGCCGACCCGGTCGATGCCGATCGCAACGTCATCTACCATCGGGGAGCCCTCGAAGAAGTTCTCCGGAAACTCGGGTACTCTCCCAAGGCGATGCTAGAAGGCCATGCCCTCGTCTTTTCGGAGTTGGAGGAAGAGGATTATACCGGTATCGGAATCTCCTGTGGCGGAGGAATGTTCAATATCTGCGTCGCGTATAAAAGCGTACCCGCCCTTACTTTCTCGACCTCACGGGGAGGAGACTGGATCGACCAGAATGTGGCCACAGCCCTTAACCTTCCCGCTCCTCAGGTTTGTGCTGCCAAAGAAGGAGGGCTCGACCTTCGGAACCCAAAGAACAGGATCGAAGACGCCGCCAGCATCTACTATCGCCATTTGATTCAGTACACCCTCGAAACGATCAAGCAGAAGTTCGAGTCGGCCCAAAACTTGCCCCACTTCTCTCACCCGATCAGCATCGTCTGTGCGGGGGGAACATCGATGCCAAAAGGCTTCATCGAGATCTTCCGAGAAGAATTCCGAAAAGTGAACTTCCCGATCGAGGTAAAGGATATCCGGATGGCCGCTGACCCTCTTCGCGCTGTTTCTCGTGGGTGCCTCAATGGAGCTATTGAGGAGACACAAGCGCTCTCCGATATCCAGAAAACAAGCGATGTCATGATCCAACGGGCAGAGGTCTCAAAAAAGAGCAACCTGAGTGACAAGACAAGAAAGAAAATCGAAAAGGCCACCACCAAACCAGAACAAAAAGCAGATTCGGTCAAAGTAACCCAAATCGAAGTGCCCAAAGCCGAACCCACTCCCCAGCCCGCGCCGGATAAGGAAAAAGTGGTTCCGGCACCACCTGCACCGGAACCAGAACCGGAAGTGCATATGCCAACCGTCGAAGCGGTGGTTCTTCCGAAAACAAATGGACCTTCCCGTAAGTCGACACCGAAGAAAAAGAAAGAAGAAGAAGAACAACCAACCTCCCCTTCTCGTGAAGAGAGGAAAGAAGACCTCACATCTTCTACACTGGAGAACGTCTCGGGAGGAACGTCCGATAATAGTGACGATGAAGAAGTAGAAGACTTCCCGCTCTTCTCCTAATTTTCCCACCCATTTGAGCCCCTTCCACGTGCTATAATAGAGCTGAATTGGAGGACTTCGGATGCCAAAGCAAGGGAACAATTCCGGAAAGCAAAACGAACTCAACGTTCAAAAACGAACGTCAAAACAGTCGATCCTTCCGAAAGCAACTCGGTCTGAGATCACAGATCTCGTCGGAGAAATGCTTCGACAATATCATAACTCCTCCAGTCTTCAGGATCGGGTTCGGGACATCTCATCGGAAGCGCCCAGCGGGATCTCTACACAAGAAGCGAGAGAGGTCGCCGGGGGAGAGATTCGAGCCTACCACCGCTCTAACATTCTCTCCGGGAAGATCGAGGAGGAGTTCCGTACACGCATAAACGATTTCCTGGAAAAACAGGAACCCCAAACGGGAAAAGAGAGCGGACCCTCTTCGAACAACATGAGTCCTGAAGAGATCCGGAAGATGCTCCTCTCTGCATTTGACCAATACCACCGGTCTCCTCAATTAGAGAAGCGCATCCGGAAGGTGACGGGAGACTCTACCGGCATCACCCGAAAGGAAGTCGAGAAGGAGATCTTAGCCAACCTAAAAAACTATCACCGCTCCGAACAACTGCGAAACAAAATCCAAGATATCAGCGCCGTCCCCCCTGCGGAGGGAGGCTCTCACCTCTCCGTTGATGAGATCACCGATCTCATTCGAGAAGAGACCGAAGCGACTTTGCGAGGAGAGGTTCTGGAAAAAGAGATCAAACTCCACTCTCAAAAACTGGTCGAGGGGGTCGTGGAAAAGGAGATGGGATATCTTCTGGATACCCCCGACGTGGAGCAAAGAATTAGGGATATTTGCCGATCTCTGGCGGACGAAACCTCTATTAATCTTCCGGTCGTCGTTCCTGGAGACCTTCGAAACATGGTCCAGGAAGAGATCGATGCCGATCATATAAAACACCCGATTCAGGAAGGAGCCCCTGCCGACCCAGAAGAACTCCGTGCACTCGCTCAGGAGATTGCACAAAAGGAGGTAAACAAGCTGCTCCATTCCACAGACCTCACCGCGATGATGCAGTCCCAAGCAAAGAAAGCGGCGGAAAAAGCGGTCGCCCCCCTTCCCGCTCTTACTCGAGAAGACGTTGTTCGCATTGCCAAGGAGGTCGTCGGAAGAATTCCCTCACCGACTCCGGCACAGCCCATTGAGGAGCAGGCCAGGGAACTCGTACGGGAAGCGTTCGAGAGCGAGGATCTCCCGGAAGAATTCATGGAAGAAGTCCCACATCGACGAAGACGGGTGCGAAGAAAGTATCGGAGGTAACTACCCTCCTGCGCGCTCTTTTTTCTCCTGGTCAAGCAACCAGGCCGGGTCGATCGACTTTTCGTGAATCCGATCTGGGAATTCAACCGACCATTTCTGGAAACGAAGCAGGCGATCCTCCTCATTCGTTTTCAGATATCGCCTCAGAACTTCTACCCCTTCGGAAGATTTTCCCTCTTCCCATAAAAGCGCCGCTTTGGAAATCGCTTCCCATCGAGACCCCGATCGAGGCGCTGAGGTCCCCTCCTCATTGGAAAGCCAAGCGACGATCTTCCCCCCCCTTGCCTTTTCCAGGGTGCGAGCAAAACTCTCTGCTTCGGATGGAGTCTCTCCCACAGCACGAAGAAACCCTCTCTCATCAACAAGAGCCCAAGAAGGGAACGAATCCCCTCCCAGCACCTGTAGAGAAGACCAGGATGTGTCTAGATAAACAGGAAAGGTCACTTTACGGGAAAGGTGTTGCAGAGATCTCTTGGCTCCTGCAGCATCTAGGGAAACCCCAATCACAACGAAATCATATCGACGCAAACGTCTGTAAAGATCCTGCCACACGAGCATTTGATCCCGAGAAGAGTCCCAAGGGGCCCAGAAAAAGAGGAGAAGCCTCTTTCCCCGCCGCTTTTTCGAGAGAGACGACTTCCGTTCCAAGTTTTTCAGGAGAGGAAATTCCAGGTCGACCATGCGGTCCCCGGGAACCAACCCCCTTTGTTTCGGGGAGGAAGCCTTCTTTCCTTTCGAACGGAGCGTTGTCCGAACTCCTTTTAGAGAGATCGAAACCCCCAGTTTCTCTTCCAAAGCGGGAAGAGAAAGAAAAAGGGACCGAGAGTGAAAAACCGCATCCTTTCCATTCCCCAATGAGAAACGCGCCCCTCCAAATTGATCCCGATAGATTCCCAGAGATAATTTGTCCTGCGTTGTGCACCAGATCAACCGAAGGGGGACCTGCAACCTCTCGGCACGAATGTAGAGACGTCCCCCCGTATCGATCACGTCATTGAGGGAAACCTTTTCGCGATCAAGGTAATACTCGGGACTCCCCTGGAGACATAAGGCCAGGAGAAGGAGCGTCATCAGGAGGGAGACTCCGACCGGACCACGCGGCGAGTTTGAATACGGTGCTTCTGCGCGTAGTCGTAGAGCATCTCCATCTGCGTTGCAAAATCCTGTTCTTCCACTCCATACGGAGCCTTGAAAAACGGGGAGAGGTGTGGCTGCAATCCACACTCCCCTCGACGATGGGAAAATTCGAGAAATCGAACAAGGTCGATGACCAGAGGAGCCGCCAGGGCGGAGTCACACCCTTGCCAAGTAAACTGCAATTGCATACGGGTTCCCAGGAACCCTTCGAAATGAATGAAATCCCAAGCGGTCTTCCAATCCCCAAGGGATGGAACATAATCGATACGAACCTGGGAGTGCGCCTCCTCATCCCCGAGCAATTTTCGAAGGCCTTGATCCTTGTTCGCAAGTTTCGCCTTTTTGTGTTCCGGATCTTCCAGAACCATCCCATCCCGATTCCCCAAAAGATTCTGGGACTGCCAAGAGAGCACTTTCAGATTCCGGGCCGTAAACATCGGAGCGAGAGTGGTCTTCACGAGAGTCTCCCCCGTCTTTGCATCTCGCCCCATGTGGGGAACCGACATTTTCCGGGCAAGTTCGTCGAGAGCAGGAGAGTTTGACCCCACGGAAGAGGTAAAGTTCACATACGGATACCCCGCCTCAATCGCCGCTTGAGCATACAATACACTCGCCGGAAACAACTCACGACGATTCTCCTTCTGAGCCGCGAGGTACATCTCAAGGTTGCCGTATTCGCGTGTCATTGTGAAGTCCGGTTCGGCACTCGCCAAGTTCACCACAACCAGATCATCCAGTTTATTCTTCTTCTGAAACGCCTCTAGGTCTTTCTTTAAAACGGCAACGATCTCCGAAATGGGAAGTTTGTCAATCTCAGAAGAAGCGGGACGAAACTGATCGACCCCTTTTCCACTGTTCAGAGTGATTCCAGGACGAAGGTTTTTGGTCGCCGCAACAAGACCCTCTCGGGACGCTTCCAGAATTTCCGAAGTGAGAACTCCATTCGCTTTGGCAAATTCCTCAGCCGACTGAACCAGGTCGACAGATCGAATCTCATGACCCCCGAAAACCAGATTCTCCGGTCGCACAAGAGAGAGGCTTCGAAACTCTTCTAATTCAGTAACCAGACCGGTCCGACTGATCAAACCCGCCTTGATCGCCTCAATTCCGGCAATCATGCAGGTGGAAACCCCTCCGCACGCGCCAACAACCCAAATTCCGACTCTACCGTCCATGAATCCTCACTTGATATAGGGGAAGAGTGTATCCAACGTCTTTAATACGTAGGAAGTTACCAACAAGGGATCGTTTTCCCACCAATCGGGGTTCTCATTCACCCACATCGTATCGTTTTTCATCGTAGAGAGAAATCGTTCTGCTATTTCTGCAGGCCAATCATGTTCCTTCCCGTCAAAGGTCCGAAACGGCCTCTCGCCTATCGCATCAAGGGCCCGGGTCATGACCAACAGATAATAGTAAAGCCCGCGAAGATGACTTCTTTTTACCTTGTCATGTGGAAATCCGGGGTGAGCATCCACGCTGTAATTTTTCCGGGCCCAGTCGATTGCCGATTTCACTTCCGGAGAATCTTTCCCTAGGCCAGCATAGATATACGTTTTAATTCCATGATAGGTCATCGAACCATAACTCTTGATTGTCTCACGACCAATCACCTTGACCGTTCCCGCTTTGTGGAGTTTGGGGTCCGCAAGCGCAGAGTAGTACAACCCGCCATCATTTCCTACCGAAAGACCTTCCGCCTTCAATTTCGATAGGAATTCCTTATCCGTATTGGTTTCAGAGTTGTTCTGACATTTACGGACAAAGAGGATCACCAACTTCCAGAACTCATCGTCCTGGGGAAGCCCGGAAGCCTTTAAGGCTTCGGCGGTAAATCCGGTCGTAGAGAGATTCGCAATCGTTTTCTCATCCGAGAACGGCTTGTCGTCTCCATATCCCGTCCCCCCTTTGTGCTCCCCTTTTTTCAATTGATTCTGTTTCAGATACGCCTGCGCCCCTCGAATGGCATCGGCATACTTTTCCTGATCTGCAGAATGCAAGGCCATGAGCGCCACGGCGGTTGCATAGGTCTTTAAGAAGGCTCCTGTCGGCCCTTCCCCAAACGACCCATCCTCGTTTCGACGGGAGAAAATATAGTCCGCCCCTTTGCGTACCGCTTTCCCATATCGTTCTGTTAATTCACTCGGGGCACGAGAAAGGGAATCGACGGCAAGGGCGGTATAGGCAACAGAAGGCGCTTGCCGTCCCGGAGGTCCTTGAAGCCATGCCCCCTCTTTGGACTGTCCGGAGACGAGCCAATCTCCCGCTTTCGTATAGGCCGCAACCATCCGGTCCCGAAGGTTCCCGTCACGGGAAACTTCCTCTTGAGGAAGAAGTGCGGCAGAGATAATAAGAATAGATGTTAGAAAACCCACGTTTACCTCCTTTGAGACCCCGACGGTTGGGGGTCATCGGAAAAATAATTTCGGATCGCACGATCGTATCTCTCAGGCCAATCCCTTCGTGTCAAACCACGGGTTACCTTCGCACGCATCTCACCCGCAGAGAGATCTCCGGAAAGAATACCTTCTTGAACAATTATTTTCGAAGGACGATCGGACGCATGTCGCCCCCCCTCCAGACCACTCTGGACAATCCGCTCTCGAATCTCTGAAGAAAGAGGTTCCCAAGTGGAAGACAAAACCCCTCTCGTCTCAAGAGCCCGGGCGAGACCGGCGCCCCCCTTCGAAAGAGAATCAGAAAGGTGACGCAAATTGTCCATTTCACTCGGAGAAAGATCAAGAACCGCCTGCCGTTTTTCCACCTTCGATGCAAGAGCCTGAATTCTGCGCATCGCTTCCTCTATATTCTCCAGCGTCGGATCACGAAGAAGAGCAAAGACCTCTTCCACGTCGGAAGACAATCCAAGGGCTTCCACCTCCTCCCGATGAGAGAGAAGACGATCTACTTCTTCCTGCGCGATCGCCACCAATTCAGGATCTTTCCTCTCCCCCTGCTCAGGAGAAGGGGAGATCCAGAGAAACGCAGCAAGAGGAAGACTCAAAAGAAGAAGGAAGGTTTCCCGCGGCCACTGTACTCGCCCAATCGGAGAAAGATTTTTCTGATGGAGAAATCGAGCGGTATCTCCAGCCAGAACCTTCTCAAAGGGACCCTTTGCTTCCAGGGAGGTCGCAACGCGATCGTCTAAGTCTAATTCCCGGTCGACCATAACAGCACATTCATGAATCGTCCGTTGCCGCATCCAACCCGAAAGGAATCCCACGATCAAGGTCAAAGCGGGAACAACCAAGAGAAGGGTCGAGGGAACCGACCACGAAAGAAGTCGCGTTACCGCCAACACTCCACAGACCGGAAGCAAGACATAAAAAAGAGCCCGTGTTCCTCGCTGAAGAGCAGAAGCCGTACGAAGACGGAAACGGATTTTTTCCAGTTGCTTCCGAATCACTCGTCCCACTCTCCTTCCAAGCGAGCGATCTCCTTCTGTTCCTTGTCGGAGGGAGCCCGAAGAATCAGCATCACCTTTGTCCCCGGAGGAGGAAGAGGAACCGGATTCGCATAATAAAGAGAGTCATCTTCCGCATCCGGCATCGGATTATCCAAAAGGGCCGATTCATCTCTCCAAGTGGCCACCAACGAGCGTGTACTCGCGGCCATGAGAATTTTGTAGGTTTTCTTGTTCTTCGGAGACGACATGGGATCATTCGCTTCATACCACCGCCCCACATAGACCCAACCAATACGAGGCATCGGGGTCTGTCTCCCCGCATGAATAATAAGATCTTCGGCCCGGTGCGTGGTCACCCCCCCATCGGTCGTCTTCCATTGGACCAGAGCGATTAAACGATCCCCGACCCGCCCCTTCTGCCGCTTGGATCCTTCGATTCTTCCCCGTTGGAACCCCGCTAATGTGAGAGCACTGTCGAGCGAATGAATATCACATTCTAAGCGAAGAACGCTCTCATGTTCTTTTCCACCCATTCCACAGGCAAATAGTTCGATCAGACCATTATCCAAAAGAACCATTCCGGGAACGGCAACCCCTTCTACTCCATCTTCCCGCTCAAAGAGATAGCCACCTCCTTTGAGAAGAGTAAACCCCTTCTTTTGAGCCTCTACTTGCGCAAAGGGCATTTCAGGCTCAAGAACCGGTTGGGAGCGAAACGGCTTCTCCTTTTCCCCCTCTGGGTCCTCTTGGACGCTCGCAGGACGAGAAATCCCCGTCCCTTCTACCCGATCATGGAAAAAGAAAAACGCTCCTAACGAGGTCGTCGAAAGGAGGAGGAGATAGACCCCAAACCAGCTACTTTTTTTCATCTTATATAGGAACGCCAGAATAGCAGAAAAGGTTCAGAAAACCACCCTCTAGGAGAGCAGCCTTTAATTTGGCTTCTTCTTCCACCCAATCGTTTTAATCAATACATCAGCGGTTTTGAGTTCGATCCCGACTTTGTACTCGGTCAATTTCGAAAGAAAAGCCGGAGGGGCATCCAAAGTCCGATAGACCTCCACGCGGGAAATCAAAAAGCTCTTATAGTGAAACCAGATACGAACACGAGCGATCTTTTCCCGGAGGGTCGCGCTTCGTGGAACGAGATCGACCGCATGAAACAATTTCGAATCCGGCCCTGTCGTTGGCAACCCCTGATCTTCCCGTTGTGGGTTTTCAAACTTTTTCGCCTTTTGAAGCAGAGGATCATCTTCCGGGGCATGATCCACTCCCTTATCGATCTTGTGATAATCGGAGGCAACCTGGCGCGGATGGATCGTGAAGTCCTTCGATAACTTCGAGGGACGATATTGCATGGCGTAGAAAAGTTCGATTGGGAAAGCCTTTCGATCTCGTTTGTAATCGATCCGTCGATAGACCTTTTCCGACGGCCAAAGCTTCGTCACTTTCTTTTCTGCAATGTTTTCCTGGCTCCATCCACCCGAATGTTCCCCTACAGAAAAGAGGACCCACATCTTTCCTTTAATAAACTTCGCCTTGAGCTCGCCTTGCAAGGAGGTTCCCGCTTCCTGACTTTCCTGAGTCACGGAGGCAGAGAAGGAACGGAGTTGCTTTAAAACCGCCTCCGCTTTCCGATTGATCTTCGAAAACTCCTTACCCAAATTGATCGAATTTTGATTGGGATCCTTGTCTGGGGTTCGAAGCCCCTCCCCGGACGGCTCTTGGAAGCCGAAAAGAGAGAGAAGAAAAAGAGGAAGAAGCATTAGAATTTGCCCATCACTTTCACTCGTGCCGTGGAAAGATGGTTCATAATATCCGCACGAGCTTCCTTTACCTGGGCGGGAATCTCACCGAGAGACTTCCCGTCCTCCGTAAGGATCTTCGTAAACGGAAGCACCCGAGCAAAGAAGTCCTCATACCGATTCTCTTCCTCTTCTATTTTGTAGAGAGTCCACGGTTCTAAGCTCTTCTTCCAATCTTTCTTAGAAAGAATAAAATTAAACGACTTCTCTAGTTCACTATTCGTTGATCGAATGTCATTACGCGCAGCCCGATAGGCATTCTGCCCCTCTTCCGACTTTTTCGCCAGCTGGTATGTCGACCAGAGACGATCTAAACCTTCCAAGTGCAGAAGCGTAATCCAAGAATAAAATTCACGCAATCGAGCCGTATCTGCAATCGTAAGGTGCTCCTTGATCTTTTTTACGGATAGTTTCTTTCCATCCGCCCCTCCAACGATCGGCGTACTTCCGCCTTCCTCCGGATGTGTCGTATCAGGCTCCTCATCCCCCCCGTCACTGCTGAAACTCCCCTCCGCCCCTTCGGCTTCCGCTTGGAGCTGTTTGATCATACTGCCCACAATGACCAGTTCTTCTAGAAGCTCTGAGATCACCTGATATGCCGCGTTATGGAGGGAATTGTTCTTTTCCTCATCCGCCTCTGACTTCATCTCCCCTAATTCATTGAAGATCCCTTCCGACTTTTCTTTCCAATCCTTGTCGTCCGATTCCCTCTCGATTCGGTCGAGCAGCTTTTTCGCACGGGAGATCATTTTCGCACACTTGCTCGTATCTTGCCGGAGGGCTCCAAGCATCTTGTCCGCGTCGCCAATCGTGCGGGCAAGAGGAAGAAAGTCGTATCGAAAGTAATCCCGGTCTCCCATTTTTTGTCGGAGTTGTCGCCCCCGACTCTGTACATTTGGGTCGAACCAGAAATTAAACTCATACATCCCGGGAGTGGAAACCATCAAATTCTTCGTTCGCAACGTTCGGT
This sequence comes from uncultured Planctomycetales bacterium, assembly GCA_964424925.1. Taxonomy (GTDB): domain Bacteria; phylum Planctomycetota; class MHYJ01; order MHYJ01; family JACPRB01; genus CAYRLD01. The sequence goes on along the minus strand of CAYRLD010000004.1, from coordinate 5,598 downwards.
TTCCCGTTTCACAATTGACTGGGGTTGATTCGGAATGAAATGAATCGATTCCAAAAAAGAACCCTCTCGACTGCCAGTTGAATTTGTGTCGACGTTGCTTCGCCTCAACGGAAATAAGGGCCCCCTTGGGGAACTGGTGGCGTAGGGTCATATCCACAGTCCACCGGGAACCGCTGCCTCGCACTTTGAATTTCGTTACCTCGTACTCTTCATAATTCCGCTCTTGGGAGGTAAAAGCACAGAGAAGTGCCATGGAAAATAAAAGGGCAAAGCGCATGGGAAAACTCCTTTATTTTCTACCGCTTAATAACACGATAGCCCTCTGTATCGAGGGTAAATTGGTCTGAGGTAATTTCCGGCTCTGGATTCTTCTCAATATTGGAGAACTGAATATTCCGGTATCGATCTGTAGAATATTCAAACATCAGACTAATCGGAAGAAAGTCTCCAGGTCGAAGAGTCATACGGATGGAGCGCAACCGCCGCTGCAAAGAAGGAATCTTGGGGCGAAGAACAATGATGTAATATTTCCCGTACTGCTCATCCCCTGATTCGGCCATCGGTTTATTCCGGGGATTCATCTTATCGAACTTGTCTTCTTTCGAAGCGAAAGGACGATCTTCTGAAAGACTAGACTCTTTTCCACTGATAACGGCTTTCTTGTTCTTCCACCATGACTCGTACTCTTCCTTCCCGGAAAACCCAAGCGCAGCCCAGTCATCTGCGTTCGGTTCGGTTTTCATATAGCGGGCGTTGGCGACAATATCCACGTCAAACCAGAGCTCGAGATTTTTATGAAAGCCATCCCGAATAATCATCTGGGGAAGAAATTCTTTCAACGCAGCGGTGTTATACTCATACACCGTGCCCGACCCGCGTCTCGGCTCATACGTCTCCAACAACTTTACTCCCTTATAGAGAGAGCGGGACGCGTTCATCATATTCCGTCCCCGAGGGTCACTCGACTCCTTCAAAGCCCACCAGAGAAGGTTCTCATCCTCTTCCCCCCGGAGAATCTTTACGTTTCCGCCTGCGTAGGAAGTTCGATCCTGAAAGGGATCCGAAAGAGACCACGTAAGCCGACCGACCCAGGACGTGTACTCCTTGCGGGCCTTTTCAGCATCCTTAAACGCTTCCATCTTCTGCCGCTTGAGTTCCTTCGCATCGATTTTTTTTGCACCCTTTCTCGGCTCTTGTTGGGCGACCGCCTGAGGGGTAAGAAGAGCGAATCCCAGGGCGAGGGAAAGGAAAGCAGACTTCATCAGATTATTCCTCCGCATTGATGATGGTAAGACCCGACTCATCAATCTTGAAACGATCGTCGAGGATCTCCGGTTCCGGGTCTTTTTTTATTTCTTCAAAATGTATAGACGTAAAAAAATCGTTCGGTCTTTCCAGGTAGATCCGGCTCGGAAGAAAGTCTCCCGGCCGAAGCGTTATAGTAATGAGACGTATTTCCCGCT
>CAYRLD010000004.1:0-4125 GCA_964424925.1 uncultured Planctomycetales bacterium | reverse complement strand
AGTCAGCGTAAATCCGTAATATTTCTGAGCCTCCTCGGACCCCTTTTTCGGGATAATATTCCGGGGATTTTTCCGGTCAAAATCATCCTCTTTCTTCCGAAAAGGACGATTCTCCGCAAGATCGTAGGTGATTTTTCGAGCGGGACTCTCCACTCTCTTGTTCTTCCACCACTCTTCAAAATCTTCTTTTGAATCAAAACCAAGATGTTTCCAATCTTCCGGTGTGGCTACCGTTTTCTGGTATTTCGCATTCGCATAAAGATCGAGCGTATATAGGTTCTCGAGCTCTTTTCGGAATCCTTCCCGAATCAAGACCTCAAACCAGAATCGACGGCTCGGGTCGGCAACCCCTTTCCACATCCGGGCACTCTTCTCTTCTACTAAATGGAGTCGATCTCCCCGGTAAAGAGCACGAAACCGTTCCTTTTTATCCCCCCCTTTCTCTCTTTCCCAATAGAGAGCCAAACCGTCTTCTTCAAGATTTTTCACCCAGATGCGCCCGGTAAAGGAGACGGTCTCATCATCGAAGGGATTCGACGTAAACATACGGAAACGAGCGGTCCAGGCGATGTACTCCTGGGAAGCCTTCGCCGCATCCCGAAAAGCTTCGTCCGTACGACGCCTCAATTCTTTCGCAGAAAGCTTTCGGGTATTGAGGGGGCGCTCCTTCTCCTCTTGGGCCCAAAGGGAGGACACCAGAATCGAAAGAGCCAGAATGATCCGCACAAACTTCACTAGATCGTATTCACCACAGCATACAATAGGAATTCGACATCACCCTGGTCATAGAAGAGAGTTACATCCTCGAAATACGGCGTTCCGAGAAGAATCGAACTATTGTTGACCCCTTTGATCTGAAACATAATTCGATATTTGATATCGGTTGCATCGGTCACTTCATACGGCTTGCCATCCGACCCAAGAATCTGGGAGAAACCATCTTCCTTGAACCCTTCCTGATTGTCTGGGAAGGTATTTCCATCCGCCATGACAAACATGCGGACACAGGGAACAGGTGTTCCATTGTAATTACCATTGTCCGTCTGCCAGAGTTTCACCGGGTCGGCCGAATTCGAGTAGTCATACTGCAAAGGCACCCCTTTGACCGTCTCTTCCGCAAACCAAGTCCAAGACACACCCAAGAGTCGCCGTTTAGGAGAACTCGGTGCCGCGGTGGTCGACGACCCGGAAGTAGACCCTCCCGTGCTCATCGGAGGGTTCGCGGTGGTAGAAGGCGGAGGAAGGTACCGCGGAGGAGAGACCTGGTCTAGGTTGATCGCCCCGGAAATAAATCCAGCATCCGCATAGTTTCCCCAATCCGGCTTGTAGTACCGCCCACGCAACCAGAGTTGCTTCGCATTGTTCAGCTGTGTGCTTCCGTTCGACTTCCAGACATAAAACTCGTCAAAAGTCATGTCGGCTGAGAAGTTACGATTAAAGGACCCAAAGCCGTGACTAGAAACCTCCCCGAGGCGAATCGTATTGGTACGCCACTTATTCGTCGAACTGTCCGAGAAGGATTGGATGGTAAACCAGCGGGTACGGAAGGAGGAATCGAAAATGGTCCCCGCATACATCTGCTTGGTTCCCGACAGATATTGTCCGTTCACATAAAGACGTTGCCAGTGAGCATTCGTCTTGACGTACGAACCCTTCTCCGTATGCCACCGGAGAATAAGGTGCGCCCATTTTCCTTTGTCGAGGTAGTTCGGCTTGCTCGACTCGGAAGGATGCAAGCGGTGATTGAGACTCGGCGTGGCACAATAGTTTTCCTCTTCGAGCCACGGCCCCTCGTCATACATATCCGCAAGAGCGCCGTTATAACAGTTCGCCGCCCATCCACTGACGATCGACATCGGCTTAAACGGCCAGACCCCTTTTCCTCCCGTGTATTCCACCGGATGGTCACTACAGGTCGAATAAGGAGACCCAACATACGCCGTCGACATACTCTCCGTCTGAGAGGTTATATCAGGAAGTTTATCGTGGGCCGGGAAGTAAAAGACATCCCAGAGGCCCGGATTTCGATGGTTATAATTTTTAGAGTGCCACCGAGACATCCCAAAGATTTTTCGCTGCTTTCCGGAATGCTCCGGGTAGAAACTGGGCTTAAGCCAGACCGCCATCGTCCCACCCTGCTCGTTCCAAGAAACCCCCTGGTCCATCCAGTAGGCAATTCCGGAGTGGCGTTCACTATACGCCCCATCAATTCGCAAGTCACTCGGTGCAAAGTTCTTCAGACTGTTAATCGAAGAGGGTAATCCGGATGTCGTTCCCCCGCCGGAAGTGGTCATCGGAAGACGGAAACTTCGGGCAAGACGGTACCGCATACCATAGGTAGGACAGTAGGGAGAAAAAGCGTTTTCAAGGCGATCTTCATGATTCATCGCCCGTTCTACTTTGGCTGGTTTCGAGTACGGAATCTGATCGATGTAACTGTTCGCATATCGATAGTTGCTGCCGAGTTCATCGCGGAACCAGTCATTCCCCAGAGCCGAAGCGCTCGCATGGTGGTGCGCCTTGAAGTCCCAAGAAAAGTGAGAGTGAATAACAGAACCAAACTGAGCCCCCCCCTGAGGAGTCTCTTCGAGAGTCCCGGGCTGTTTGAAGTCGCTCATGTTCCACTTCACACCCCCGAGCGTGGGCAAGGCAATGTAGCCCCCATACTCATACCCCCACCCGGTCTGTATCGTAGGTTGACTTCCTGAATATCCCGCAAACCCGTCCCAGACCGAATCGTACTGGAAGGAAGCTCCCCCGTAACTGTCCCCATACACCAGAGGGCCATTGTCCACTTCAGGACCGATTTCCAGGGAGAGGTTGTTATTCGTTTCCGGATCCGTTTGTCGCGGCGCGAGACCATTTTGAGTACTGCTATCGAGTTCCGCGGCATAAAAATGGCGCTGACTTGTCTCTCGATACGCATCATAAAGCTTCACGGAAACAAGGATCTTTTTCTCGGCCACAATATCGTTTCCGGAAGAAGTCAGGGCATTCACGCTTGTGGCGGTTCCCCCAGACCCACCTCCCTCGGAGGGACGAAGAACCCGACCGAGGGATTCGATTTCGTAATACCCCATCGGGGTAAAGCAGAATTCCGTCGAATTTACAATCAGATCGGTTTTGTCGACGCGGAGAAACATATTCCGGTCTGGGTTGGTCTCGTTAAGAATCATGTTTGGGTTGAAATTTGCTTTTAATGCATCCGCCATCGCCCGGGAGGCAAACTTCATAACCGCAGAAGAAGAGGACTGGATTGGATTCCAGCTAGAGCTAGAGGCAGGTTTAAAATCGTAGAAAAGGGAGTTCCGGCTATCTTTGATCACACCTTTATCAACGAGATAATCAAGAAAACTATAAAACTGGGACCAACTCTTAAAAGGCCCGTTCATCGTCGTTAACGTGCTGTAATCAACCCCGCCAAAACTACTCGAAGTCCGGCAAGCAATAATGTGTTGTGAAATCGTCTTCGCGGAAACTCCACCAGAAGCGGTTCCTCCTGGCATGACAAAATCAGCCGTTTTATAAAGGTTCCCGATCTCATCCCCCCCAGTCCCTTGAGCCGAGAAGGTATGTTGCACATACTCCCATGTGTAATATTTTTGGGGAACGGTGAAGGTACAGGGCGCACCGAAGAAAGCCCCTCCACTGTATGAAAAACTGCTCGGCGATCCCATGTAGGGGGTAAATCTCCGCCGCTCGATCGCAAAGAACCCAGAGACCCCTGCAATCAAGGAACTGAGCACAGGCTCTGGCGCCGTATTAATATTAACGGGAGCTCTCCACACAACCTCGACATAACTCGGGAAAAGCTCATCGTGGGCATAAATCCCGTTGTGATTGGGGGAGGAATTCCCCGGTTGGTACCACTGTAGAGGTTCCGAGGAATAGAGCATATTCCCCTGGTAATTATATCCCCGTCCCCGCCGAAGGGTCAGTCCACTCGCACTTCCGCCGCGGAAGTAATCGACAGGATATTGCGAAGGGTAAACTTTGTTCGAAAGGGGTACCGGGTTGACCACGTTCTTATCCACCCAGGCATGCGTGGTTACAAAATCCTTAAACTTGTTAAACTTCGCCTCATCGTAGTCGACCGCACGACGCAGATCATACTTGCTCGTATAA
>CAYRLD010000003.1:0-20307 GCA_964424925.1 uncultured Planctomycetales bacterium | reverse complement strand
TCCGTCGATCGTTCGAATGCCCGTCCCGAGGGGTTCCGCGATCCGTTTTCGGGAAAGAGGATGAGGAGCCGGTTGATTAATGGGACTCATTCTTTCCGGAATAATCGGAGGTCCCTCATCAAGAGGGGAACCGGTAGCGTCGATCACCCGACCCAGAAGTGAGTTTCCTACCGGAATAAGATTGGATCCGGTTAAACAGACAACGGGATCCCCCAACCGAACCCCTTCCAGAGATTCGTAGGCCATCAGAAGAGAGTGCTCGCCCCGGAATCCGATCACTTCACAGAGAACCGCATGGTCTCCGGATTGGATTTCACACTGGGCTCCCAACGGAACCGATAGGCCCTCGCACTGAGCCACGAGCCCGATAATCTCTCGTACGCGACCATACCGGCGAAGCGGCTCGGTGCGCGTCAGGACGTCATGATATTTCTGGAAGATTTCCATTCGTTACTTCTCATCCGTTTCACCCAGCAAGGTTCTTTCGATCTCCTCAAGCTGAGTGCGAATATCGGCATCAATTTTCCCCATCTGGGTATGGACAACGCAGCCACCTTGCTCTACCGCTGGGTCATCTCTTAACTCCACCGAATCAATGTCCGTAAATTCTGCGGTCAATTCCGGAAGATATTTCTCCACCATAGAGTGATCCTTCGGATGAAGATGAATCTCGAGGGTTCCTCGATTGACGGCCAGTGAAACGGAACGACGAACATTCTCAATCGCCACACTTCGACCGGAATCAACTTCACCTTTTACAATTTTCCCGGCAATCGCAACCGCGAGTTGAACGAGATCCCGTTCGGCAGTATCGAATAGCTCATTCTGTCGCGCTTGGAGTTCCTGAGCGGTCTTTTTCAATAGATCGGTCAACGGGGCCGTTTCTCCTGCAATCCGAACACGCTCCTTCTCCTCGGCTCGCTTGACCCCTTCTTCCTGCCCGGTCGCTCGTGCCTTCTCTTTGAGAACCTGGCATTCCTTGAGGGTTCGGATCAGGATCTCCTTTCCTTTCCCGCGGGCCTTCTCGAGGATAAACTCCGCCTCCTCTTCGAAGGATTTCAGGTGAAAAGGTTCCGACATAATGATTACGCGACGATTTCCTCGCCGCCTCCTCGACCTTCGATAATCACCTCGCCCTGCTCCTCGAGCCGACGAACCACATCGACGATCGCTTGTTGTGCCGCCTCGACATCGGCGAGGCGGACAGGACCCATGAATTCCATCTCTTCCTTGATCAAGTCCGCAGCACGTTTGGACATATTCTTCAGGAATTTGTCTCTCAATTCCTCCGAGGCGGTTTTCAGCGCCATCGAAAGTTGACTCGTATCGATCCCCTTGAGAACATTCTGCACCCCTCGATCATTAACCCGAAGGATGTCGTCGAAGGTGAACATCAGGCGACGAATCTGTTCGACCATCTCGGGGTCTTCTTCCTCGAGTCCCTCGAGGATGTTTCTCTCACTTGAACGCTGAACCATGTTGAGGATTTCGGCGGCCTGCTCCACACCCCCGGTCTTGCGAAGCTCCTGCGTAAAGAATGCAGAGAGCTTACTTTCAAGCGCTTTTTCAACCTGTTGCACCACTTCCGGGCTGGTATGTTCCATCGTGGCCAACCTCTTCACGACCTCTTGCTGCTTCTTCAGAGGTAATCCTTCGAGGATTTCAGAACTTTGTGCCGGAGAAAGATAGGCGAGGATCAAAGAAATCGTCTGAGGATGTTCTTCCTGGATGAAAGTAACCAGGTTCTCCGTATCGGTCTTCTGCAAGAACCCAAAAGGCGTCATCTTCATCGACGATTCGATCATGTCGATAATCTTCCGAACCTCTTCGGTCGGCAAGATCTTCTCGAGCAGAGAACGGGCATACCCAACTCCCCCTTGCTCGACATACTCACGGGCCATATGAATGTTGTGAAACTCTTTAAGAACCTTGTCCCGCTCTTCGCGCGTAGGCCGGTCTTCGCCCAACCGAGCGATCTCTAGCGCCAAAGCCTCCTGCTCTCCCTTTTCCAGTTGAGTGAGAATACGGGCGGCCGATTCCTGATCGATAGAAATCAAAAAGATCGCCGCCTTGCGAATACCATCCGCATCCAACGTGGGTGGAACAAAAGGTGTCTGTTTCTCAGCCATTGGTTCTGACTACTGTCCTTTCAACCATCGCTGAACAATACTAGCGATCCCCTGCGGATTCTTGTTGACCAGTTCACGGACGGATCGTTTGACCCGCTCGGCCTCCTCTTCCCCTACGGAAAGATCCCGGCCATCCGCAAAAGCCGCCTCTTCTCCAACCTTCTGACGGAGGGACTCAAGGTCATCCTCGATCCCTGTCGGGAGGGCCTGCTTCAGCACCCTGTATATAATGTATAAAGCAATTCCAGCAATGAGAAGAAGGATCAAGGTTCCGCCGTACGCATTCATATATTCTTCCACCAGTTCCCCTGTGGTGGGACCGGGCAACGTCGTAGGAGCACGTGTCGGCATAAAGCTAACACTCAAGAGAGCGGCATCGGTCAATCCGACCGCTTGCATGATCGATTTTTCTAGAATAGGAATCTTCGATTGCTCCGCGGTAAGTGCCGTGGTCGGATCTTCTCCCTCTTTTACCATAACGGGGAAAATAACCGAGGCTGACTTCGCATTTACCATTCCCTCTCGGATATGTTTTTCGACCGTTTTACGCGGAACAAAACTCTTTTCCCGGGCTTCGGTCTCTTCTTTATCCATATTGATTCCGGAGCCACTTGCGGTAGTGATCTGGGTTCCCGCCCCTTTGATCCCGCCTGTCGTAACGGTCGTCTTGCTTTTGTCACTCAAGGAGACACTTTCGGTATCCACGGCAACCGGCTTCCCTACGGTCTCTTCCCACTCCTTGCGGACTTCACTGGAGAGTTCGACAGAGACAGCGACACGAACATCAGGATAGAGCTTGAGAATTTTCCGTTCGAACCCCTTCTCATATTGCCGTTCAAGATCGAGTCGGGTCTCCGCGAGATCCCAGTCTTCTCCTCGATCCGGAACTCGATAGGGCCGGCCCTTCATATCACTGATGAAAACATTATGGGCTTCCATCCCGGTCATCGATCCATTCGCAACAAGCCGCGCGATTGCAATAACCGTTTTTCGTTCCATGTCCTTCCCAGGAAAGAGTTCAACCATGACACTCGCCGAAGGACCCTTTCCCTGGAAATTGAGTGCCTTGCGAAGTTCTCCGGGCGTTAGCTGTACACTCGCTCTTTTGATGACATTCATTTTCGAAATCATCTTTTCCAGTTTCCGTTGCAGAGCGATCTGATACCGCTTTTCCTGTTGCCACTTCGAGGCGGTCAGCCCCCCCTCGTCGAGAAACTTCCAGAGAAGGTTGTCAGAGAAGATCCCCTCTCCATGAAGTTCAATCACCGTCTGATCTGCATTTTCTTTATGAACAAAGATAGATTCATTACGAACCTCGAAAAGAATCTTCTTCTCTTTCAGGCTCGTCATGATCTGGTTGCGCTGTTCGCGCGGAACATCGGTCCCGGCAATCTGCACCCAGGAATCTGCAGCGGTGGTGGCAGCCCAGACAATCGAACAAATGATCATCAAGACCAAGATCCCCACAGTCATTCTCTGTGGAGACGACATGTTAGCGGTCGTGTTACGGATGATCTCCATAACCCGTTTCAGTACATCAGACATTGTAACCCCTCTCCTCTCTCCGTACGGATCCGTATATTAGTGCCCCTGGCACTAGATGCGCATGCGCTGAATCTCCTCAAAGGCATCCACGAGTTTATTGCGGATCTGCATCATCGCTTCAAAGGCAAGCTGCGCCTTCTTGAAGGAGATCATAACCTCTTCCGAAGAAGCTTCGTTCTTAAAAAGCTTCTCCAGAGTGAGATCTGCATCCGCCTGAAGTTTATTCACGCTGTCGAGGGAATCCTGGAGAATATCCTTAAAGGACCGCTCCCCTTCCGTCGGCAGAGCCTTTTGTGGCTTCGTCGGACGTTGGCCCGGTGTCAGTGGGCTTACATTTTCTACCATTACGCCAGTATCCTCATCGTTGCCGAGCCCATGTTCTTGGAGGTTTCAACCGCCGTGATATTCGCTTCATACGCTCGGGACGCTGCAATCATATCGACCATTTCGACCATCGGGTCCACATTTGGAAGACGAACTCGTCCAAAATCTGGGTTATCCGGATTCTTCACCGCATGGCGATGACCCGGATTGAATTCATACCGAAAGTCAGATTCATCATCCACAATCATCGGTACGGATACACCAAAATTTTTATCGTTTTTATCTACGCCCCCGATTTCGAAGACAACTTCCTTTCGGCGATAGGGGGAATGTTCCACATATTGCTTCCCCTGGCCATCTACTTCACTCGTCTTCAAAGCAGAGGTCGTCTCCACATTGGCCAGATTATTCGCAATAATCTCCATCCGAAGACGTTGCGCGCGCATCCCGCTCGCACTGATATCAATCGCGCTCATACCCATACGACTACGCTACCCTTTCTGAAATTGCTTCCCGCATCAGGCTAAATTGATGAGCAATGATGGAGGCAAGCGTATTATGTGTTCCCGAGTTTTTGACCATTTGTGCAAACTCGAGATCGATATCTACGTTGTTCTCAATGTGACTGAGGAGTCCCCCCTCATTTCCGGGCCTTTCCATAAACTTAATATCGAGTCCCCCGAGTCGAGGAACAATTCCATCCCGTCGCCCCATTTGAAAGGCCCCCACTGGGGAACTTTTCTGTTTATCAAGAGCCTGACCCATGATCTTTTTGAATGCGTCTTCGGGGGCATCCATAGCGCGGTAGAAAGGCGTCTCTACATTCGCAATATTGTTGGCGATGGCTCTATGCCGTGCGGCGGTAAAATGGAGCCAATTTTCCGCAAATGGAAGAGCCCCTTTATCGAACATTGTATTAAACATATTCTTTTCCCTGACGGACTAATTGCAATCCCCGTGCCAATAAATCAGAGTTTTTCGACTTATAACGCACTGAGAGACAAAGGGTTACAAGGTGGCAAAAGCGCCCCCCGGAAACCCGGAAATCTATTCCGACATCCCGGAAAGTTTTTCCGGGCACCAGATCGACCAAATTCCTTTGCACTAACTCGACCATTTTTTCACCCGATCTCGCAAAGTTCGAGAGGTAATCCCGAGAATTCGCGCCGCTTTCTCTTTATTTCCACCCGTATTTCGAAGGGTCTCTTCAATCGTACGTCTCTCGACATCTTCCAGAGACCCTCCCGATACCGACGCAACCGGAGTCGATGCCACCGGGACACGAAGCCAGGGGGAAATTGTATCCGGTCCAATCTCGTCCCCCATCGACAAGACTTCCCCCCGCTCGACAATATTTCGCAACTCCCGAACATTCCCCGGCCAGTTATATTCCTGAAGAAGACGCATCGCGCTCTTGGAAAATCGTTTTCGAGAAAGAAATCCATTCACAAGATCTGGAATCTCGTTCTGGCGAGAGCGCAGTGGAGGCAATTCAACCGGAATAACATTGAGCCGGTAATAGAGATCCTCTCGAAAGGTCCCCTTCGCAACTTCTTGTTGAAGGTCTCGATTGGTCGTCGCCATAACACGAACATCGACATGCCGAGTCTGACTTGACCCGACCCTTTCAAAACATCGCTCTTGGAGAACGCGTAACAGTTTCGCCTGAAGCCTCGGTTCAATCTCACTCACCTCATCCAAGAGAATGGTGCCGGAATCCGCAAGTTCAAACCGCCCCTTGCGCTGCTTATCTGCCCCTGTGAAAGCACCCTTCTCATGTCCAAAGAGCTCACTCTCAAGAAGACCTGCAGAAAGAGCCGCACAATTCACAGCAAGGAAGGGAGCCTGACTGCGCCGAGAAAGTTGATGGAGACGTCGAGCAACCACTTCCTTTCCCGTTCCCGTCTCTCCGGAAATGAGAACCGTTGCATCCGTGCCAGCCGCCTTCTCCATCAACTCTGTTACATCACCGATAGGAACAAAGGTTTGCTGATTGCTGTCATCGACCCGGGTACGAAGATATTCGTTCTCCATCGACAGACCACGATGCTGGAGAGCCCGCTCCACTAATATTTCTAGCTCATCCAGATTGAAGGGCTTAATGATGTAATCAAAAGCTCCTTTTTTCATCGCCTCTACCGCACTTTCGATCGTTCCGTGCGCGGTGATCAAAATAACCGGAGTCTCAGGAAGAATCCGCTTTACCTCTTCTAAAACACCCATTCCATCCATTTCTGGCATTTTCAGATCGGTAATCACGGCATGAAAAGATTCCGCGGAAAACCGGTCTACACCAGCACGACCGTTAGGCGCGCCAACAACCTCGTACCCTTTTCGCTGAAGAGCCTCCGAGATCGCATCCCGCAGAATATCTTCATCATCGATAACCAGTATTCGATTCATAATCGAATCACGAAGACGGCTCCCCCTTCTGGGTGATTTTCCGCTTCGATGGACCCTCCATGAGATTCTATATTTTTTCGGGCAATGGCAAGTCCCAGCCCGGTCCCCTTGGTTTTTGAAGTAACAAAGGGAGTAAATAGTTTTTCGATCATTTCTTCCGGTATGCCCGGCCCAGTATCCCGCACGCGAATTTCAGAGGCATCCCCTTCCACCGTAAGCGTTCCTCCAGAAACCATCGCTTGGACACTATTGAGGATCAGATTGAGAAACGCTCTTTGCATCATTCCGGGATCGACAAGAAGTTCTTCATCTGCAAAATTCCTCTCCACCTTAATCCCGCCCGCCTTGATGGCCGTCTCCGCCAGATCGAGAGCCCCTTGAACAACCACTCCGATCCGGGAGGGAACACGACGAGGTTCGACCTCTTTCCCGAAGGTCAACATATCTTCCACCAGATTATTCAGCCCGGATACAGCAGAAAGAATCCGCTGAACTGTCTCTACCTTTTTCTGATCTCCTTCGAGATCGCGAACCAGCATGGAAGCGTAGAGCTGAATCCCTCCGAGAGGATTGCGAATTTCGTGTGCCAAATTTGCGGCCATGTGGCCCAACATCTCAAGGCGGGTCTTATGGGAGAGTTTCCGGTCCTTCTCCGCAAGCTCGATCTGAAGATCTCTGATCTGGCCATACGACCCGCTCAGCTTCTGTGTCGCCCGATTGAACTCGTCCATCAGGCGACGAATTTCAGAAATGTCGCCACCAGGCTGAATCATTACTTCTCCCATTATCCCGTCTCTACCCTATCTACTACTTTTTATCGTCCAGAAAGCGAGAATCCCCGCCCTCTTTTCCTCCGTACATTTGTCGAAGTTTTTTGCGATTTTGGAGGTCTTTAATCGAGGCGGAACGGGAATTCTTCTCCGTCTCGAACATCCCTCGATCCTCATTTTCAATTCGGATAATTTTTTCAAGAAGCGTTCGGGTCGCATTGACCTCTTCTTCTACCTGCTTAATCTCTTCCGCCCCACTCTCTTGGCGAATTTCAGGCCACCGGGAGATCAAATCGGACGTCTCCTTCTTCACCTCATCGACTTGCGCCATAAGGGCCTTCTTCTTCTCAATCTGTTCCAAAAGTTCGTCGAGATTATTTGCTTCGAGAAGAGCACGTTGTTTCCCAGAAATCTCTGCGATTAACTCGTACCGAGTTCGCTGCTCTCGAAGACCTTCGATCAGACGGTGGGCATCATTACCGGCCATGTAATGTAATTCCCTCCTCCAACTCCGCTTCTAAAGCCGTAAGAGCGGCCGGCCAATACGTCTTTCCCTGACCATTCATGGAGTCATTAAACATCTCAGGATTATTGGCATAGGTTGATTTCGCAAATTGAACCGCTTTTCGAGCCTCTCCCTCATCTCCGCTTCGAATGAGAGCTCGAGCTCTTCCCACCAACCCCCAGATTCGATCTTCACTAGTAGCATATTTCCGGGCCGCTCTCTCGAAAGCCTCTATCGCCTCTCGATCTTTTCCCTGGTTTAGATAAAGATCTCCGAGAAGAAAATGAGCTCGACGAAGAGAGGCATCTTGATCACTTCTTTCCGAGGAGGGGATATCGGCGCTATATCGAATCATATCGATAAGATGCTGCCCTGCCTCTGCCCATCGCTTCTCCTGCGTTGCTAGTCGGGAAAGAGAAAAGCTTGCTTCTAATATCCCCGAGGAAAGCTTCTGCTGAGAATCAAGGCCCTTGGAAAATCGTTCCAGATATTCTTTCAAAAGCCGCGCCGCCTGCATTCGGGCCGTTTCGGGAGCCATATTGGATGCGGAAGCTCCGCCGGCAATTCGGCTATATGCCAACCCCTGTAAAAGAAGAGCCTCTCCCCACTCCGGTTCTCTCGGATCAAGACTAAACTGAGGCTCCCGTAGTAGAGGATGCAATACTTCTATCGCCTCTTGAGGCCGCCCCAGTTCAAGAAGGATTCGCCCGCGGGAAACAACCACTTGAGGCGCTCGTGGAGAAGTAGGCCCCGCCTCCATCAGATATTCCCCAAACGCACGAAGAGCGCTCGGCTCATCAAGGGATTGAGCCTCGTACAGTTTCCCTCGCATAAGGGATTCCCCTTCTCGAAAGAGAGAGTCCCGGTTGGCTGTTGGGCGAAGGTAATAATGTTCTCGATACCATTCAGCCGCCTTCGCAAATTGCTGCCCACCATAGAACGCATTTGCCGCAGCCCATTGAGCATCCTCGGACAATTCCATCGAAGCCCCGGGATGCTCAGCAACATAGACCAACGTGCTCCCGGCCGAATAAAAGAGTCGATTCGCCACTCTTCGAATTCTCTCCGCTCCGATCGGATCAACTCTCTCCAAAGAAGCCGCTTTCTTTGACAGGGCCTCCCCTCGTTTCGCCTCTAAATTTGCCGTCCCAATGAAATAATCGAGTTTATTCGGGTAAATTCGATGGTACTCACCCAGAATCTCGAGAATCGTGTCGAACTTGCCCTGATCTTCCGAATCTTCCGCCTCGGCCACAAGAAGGTCCCAAAGTCCCTTTAAATCGGGTTTATAATTGGAAAATTTCGCCTCATTCGGAATTTTTTCAAACCCCAATTTTAACAGGGGAAGTGGATCTCTCCCCCCGGTCTCAAACCAATACTTTCCACGGAGAAGATTGACGAGGGGCAAGAGAAAAGACTCTTCTTTCTTTAACTTCTCGGCTAGAACCTCGCCACGACCATCTAATTCGCCCAATCGAAGCTCTGTTTCAAAATAGGTTGCCTCTTCTCTCACCTTTGGGGTCTGCCCCAGATCACGTACTATCGGAAGAAGTTCTAACGCTTCCGAGGTTCGATTCATACGACTCTGTGCCTTCGCCCATTGGAGATAAAAATCAGCAAGATAATGAGTATCGAGAACATCGGGAAGAGCAAGCAGGGCGGTCTTCTCCATCTCTTTAAATTGCCCCTGCCTCCATTGCAGTTCCGAGAGGAGAAGAAGAGCTTCCACACGATCCCGACTTTCCGATTTGGAAAGATACAAGTCAAGTTCCTTACGAGAAGCCCTTAACAACTCCTCAGCACGATCTGGATCCTTTTCGGCCTCTAAACTCAAGCAGCGGGAAAGGTCGATCTGAGCCGGCCAATACCCCCTCTCCGCGATCAATTGATTTTGATAGAGATCCCCTGCTGCACCATAGAACTCCCTAGATCTCAACAGGTTAGCGACTCTTGTGATCCCGCGAAGAACAGAATCGGAGGGATAACCCCGACTTTCTGCAGCACGGTATTGATCCGCTATCTTTCGAATTTCGAGCTCAGTTGCCTTGGGGTTCTCGCGAACATCCCCCTCCATCGCCTCTGCCAAGAGATAGGCTGCTTCTGCACCCCTGGAGGAATCCCCCCATATCTGAATATATTTCCGTAATGCCGTCGTTGCTTCTGCGAATTCTCCGGTATGAATCAACTTTCGCGCCTCTTCCAACTCTCGCTCTTGTCGATTAAATCGATCCTTCGCTCCCGGAGCAGAAGGTAGAAGGAGAGCGAGCGATAACAACGCTGCAATAGCAGCGAAGATCTTCCACTCTCCTATCAGTTTGCCGAATATGAGCCTCAGGGGGCCCCCCTACTTCTTACTCGCCTGGGACTCTTTTGCGAGCAATTCCCGAACTTCCCGCAACGTCCGATGACGCTGCAACATCTTCACCTTCTCGATACGTTCAAACACATCTTCCCCGTAAAGCCGATGACCGGAATCGGTTCGCTCCGCTTCATGAATCAGCCCCATCATAGTGTAATTGTGGAGCGTCTGACGGGAAAGACCGGTGTATCGCATCACTTCACCGATCTTGAATAGTTTTTTTGGACCCACCTTCTGGTCCTCCACGGTATAATATGTACGGATGATTCGGGCCCATCCCGAATTCTTCCCCGACACTTCTATATGTAATTTATAATACGTAATTTATAATTTGTCAAATGGTAAATTAAACTTTTTTGACCTGGGAGCAACAGACATTTATGAGCCTACTCACCCTTCTCACCCTCCTCTGCGTTACCAGTAGTCAGGAAAGCGAACTCGATCGGATTTTACGCCTGTCAAAACAAGAAAGACGAAATGCCAAAACAGAGGGGGAATATTCAAAATCGATTCGAGAATACCGAAAAGCACTCGAAAACTACCTTCAGGAGAATCCAACCGCCCCCGATCAGACAAAAGCCTCCTGGTTCCATGCAGAAAGCTACCTCTACACAAGAGAACTCCCCCTTGCAATCATCGCTTTTGATGAGTTCGCACAGAAATATCCCCAAGCCAGCCAAGTTTCAACCGCAAAATTTGCCGCGGCAGAGATTTGTATGCGGCTAGAGCAGGATGAGGAGGCTCGTAGGAGGCTTCTCTCTTGGCAAAAAGAGTTCCCTAACGATAAAAGGGGGTTCCAGGTAAGTATCTTCCTTGCCGCCCTACTCATCTTTGAAAAAAAGTTTGCGGAAGCGGCCTCGGCACTCGATCAACTTCGTCAATCCAAAAAAGGCTCCCCAGAAGGGTGGAGCGCCGCCATGCAATTAGCCGCCTGCTATCATGTGGCAGAAAAGAACGCCGAAGCCATTAAGGTCCTGAAAGATATTTCGGAAAATTGCCCCGATAAAACATTGTCCCAGACGGCACGACAATACCAACAAGAGTATGCCAAGCTAAACCGCCCCCTTCCCTCCCAGAAAGAGAAGGACAAAGAAGGAGAAACGCTCCATCTAGGAGAACATCTCGGAAAAGTGGTCATCCTTTACTTCTACACATCCCGCCTGCCTATTGCAGAGTCCGAAGTAGAATTTCTCCGGAAAACCCACGCACATTTTAGTGGAAAAGAGTTCGTGATCCTCGGCATCTGTGTCGACCCCGAAAGGAGAGACTTCCTCACCTTCCGCAGAGTGCACAATGTACCTTGGACACTCTATTACGACGGCGCAGGGCGGCATGGGTATCTCGCACGACTGTACGCCGTTGGGGGAATCCCAGACCTTCGCGTTCTAGATCGCAAGGGGAAGGTTCGCTTTTATAATGTAAGCGGAAGAGACCTTCGAATTGCTGTTGAAAAACTTCTTTCCGAATCCCAGTAAAGAGCAACCCTCTGGTTGGTCGATACTGCTTTGACAGCCTATGTTGGAAAAAATTACTGGGATGATTGAACGCCTCGACCTCTCCTACCACAAGAGCATGGTCGGAGCACACTTCCCCGAAATTATCGGACTTCTCGCGATAATTTTTGGAGGGTCATTTCTTCTCTTTGCGTGGAAGCATCACGAGTACTTTCTAGGAATAACGGGCCTATTAGTCGGAAGTTGGGCCGGACTCATTATCAAAAGCCACGTAGGGGCAACCGGAGAGATTCCTGCCGCCCTCTACCTTGCCGTTTGTGCCGTCGCCGGCGCGTATATGGGAGTCTATTTCCGTAAGTTTATGGGAATGCTCTTGGGAGGCTTTACCGTTGCCGTCTTTGGGATCGTCTTCTTTCCGGGTCTCTTTGAGCCGGGAAATTACTCAACCCTTACCGTAGGATTTGCCTTCCTCCTCGGGGGAGGACTTGGGGCGATGTTCCATAAATTCTTCTTCATCCTTAATACCGCCCTTATCGGAAGTGTCTTTGCTACGTACGGTATTTCAACAATCGTGCTGATTCGATTCGCGGAAGAAAGCACCCAACAGATGCAAATGTTAATCCACCTTGCGATCTTCCTGCCCCTGCTTCTCTTTGGTATTCTCTACCAACTGATCACCAGCCAGAATGACCCTTTGGAAGCCACCCCAGCAAGCCATCCACCCCCCAGGGCGAACGCGTACGGACCCTCACGGCATGAAGCCTAATTCTTAACGCCCGACCAACGCTGAATAAACTTCGGAATATCCATTTCCAACTCATCCCCATAACCGGAGAGAACTAATTCCATCGAAACTTCAATCTTACTGGGAATCTCTACCGGAACTCCGGGAGGGATCGCGTTCTTTTTTACCATCAACTTCAACTTCCATTCCACGCGATAAAGAAGAAGGTCTGATTTCCCCACAGAAACAAAATAGTCTGACGTAGAACGTTTCAAATCGATATACGGGCTAATATCGGAAACCCCATACCTCTTCAATTCCCCTACATTTCCACCGAACTCTTTCACCTGGGACTTCAACGTTCGCTCATCTGCAGAAATCTCGGCCACAATGCAAGCGTGCCCATCTACATCGGCATCTTCCCCCCATTGAGCCCTTCGGGCGAGTTTTCTCACTTCAAGAAGGTAAAGGATCGGATTACGGAACATCGCGGCACTGGTTCCCTCGGCCCCTTGCATTTTATCTGGAGGAAGAAACGTATCCCCAGATCGAACAAGGTAACTGGCCCCTTTCGCAAAAACCTCAGCAGAGCCTTGAGCGGCCGCAAATGATTTCTTCTTGCGAGTCTGCCCTTGGAAATCAACCTTCTGATCTTGAAACCCGGCGACCTGAATTGTTTTCGTAAAACGATAACCCTCTACCTTCAAAACAGCCTTAATCGCCTTGGGAAGAATCGAAGGGGCTTTCTTTGAGCCGATTAAATCCTCTTCCTGTGCGAGGGCTGGATGAAACATACAAAGAACACCAACAACGACAATCGAAACATTCTTCATTCCATTCTCCTTCTTTCGGGGATTATGAAGTACGCTTCCCAGGACGAGAAGTCAAGAGTCACACCCTCTTTTCTTCCTCTCTTGGTTCGAGTAGACTTTACCAAAGCCGAGGAGAACCTGTTTTATGCCGACATGGGATGAGATCACTCCCGATATACAGAGATCAACGCGAACATTTCAGTTCACCTGCACCAACATTCTGATTTCGCTCAATGTTATCGGATTTATTCTTTCGGGAATCCTCCCGAGACTCTTTGGCATCCCGATCCTTGAGTTCCTCGCCTTCGATGCCCACAAAGCAACATCTTCCCTCTACCTCTGGCAGTTCCTTACCTACTCCTTTGTTCAATCCGTTGATCTCTGGTTCATGATCTGGTTTGTCTTTCATGCCTACATTCTTTATCTCTTTGGAAACGAACTCGAAAGAGACGTAGGTGCACGCCGCTTCCTTACCCTCTACCTTTCTTACGCCGCCTACGGAGCTTTGGCACACGCCTTATATCAATTCGCAAGCGGCTCTACGGTCGTCGCCCTCTCCCTCTTCGCTCCTGTGTTTGGCGTCCTGATGGCCTACGCGCTTCGAAACCCAAAAAGACCAATCCTCTTCTTCTTTGTCATCCCAATGAAATTAATGACCGCCGTACTCCTTTCGGGAGGAGTTCTCGTCTTCTACTGCATCATCTCCTTCCATGAAGGTCTCTCCCCCGCCTCAATTCTGGGCGCGGGTATAGCGGCCTTTGCTATCCACAACCTCGCCCCTCGAATCGATCGATGGAGTCAAAAACGAAGAACACAAATAGGACAAGATCGCATTTTGGACGATATCGAACTACGGCGAAATGTTGACCAGGTCTTAGAGAAAATCAGTCGGGAAGGGATGGGAGCACTCACTCGAACAGAACGCAAAATCTTAAAACGTGCAAGCGACCAGAACGGATCGGACAAGGACTAACACGGTGGGACAGAACTCTATAATGAAAGGCGTAGCTCTCGTCGCACCCTTCCTCCTTCTCCTCCTTACGCTAATCCTCTTTGGAGGATCCGCATCCCGATTTTTCCTGGGGATCTTTTCCGGATACGAAGTCTACAAAGAAGGACCCTATACCATCCTGAACAACCAGAAAGGAGAGTCTCCGGATTGGGTCGCAAACACGCTCGACCAATTCACCACACAACTTGTAAAACATTTTGGAGGGAGCCTCCGCATCGAAGATCCGGACCCCAATACATCTGGAATTAAAATTTACCTACTAAACTCCTCCGATGAATTAGAAAAGTTTGGCCTACAAAGAATGAACCGGGACCTGGAACATAACGGAGGGTACTTCCTCCCGACAAAAAGAGAAATCGCCCTCGTTCTTACTGGAAATCGAAAAGTCGATCAACAAGGGCTTCGCCACGAAATGATGCACGCGCTTATGTACCTTTCCCGACCAGACGTAACGTGGCCGAACTGGTTCTCCGAGGGGATGGCGACTTTTTTTGAAGCGAGCTTTTCCGATGAGACCGGCTGGCACCCAGGAGGAATTCCCGGAACCTCTTCCGAAAGAGAAGATCCTCTCCCCATAAAGGAACTCCTCGACGCACGGGGAAAAGAATTCACATCGGAAGAAAACCACCGTTTTTACCAATCCTCGCGCATGCTGATAGAATTTCTCTTCCGGGAACAAAGGGAGGCTCTCTTCGATTACTACAACAGAATCTGGAATGAAGAGGGGCCCTCCGCCTTCTCAAAATCCTTTGGAGATCCATCCGCCTTGGAAACAAAGTGGCAAACCTATTTAAAAAACCAGGAATAACTTTGACAAAAACCCCTTGGAGCGCAAAAATAGGAACGTTCAACAAGGAAATTGATTATGGCGATTGAAAAATACGACGAACTCGCGGCAGCCGTCGAAGAAGCGCGAGCCCAATTCGAACAGTTTACGGGTGGAAAAAAGGTAGCGGCGATGCGAGCAAGAAAAGCCCTTCAGACCGTACGGCGACTTGCTCAGGAATGCCGGGTGGAAATCCAGGAGATGAAAAAAGATTCTGGAACATCCGATACCCCTACAGGGTAAAACGCGGCTCCCTTTTGGATTCGATCCATCCCCCGCCGAGGACGATGTCGCCTTCGTAGAAGACAACACCTTGTCCGGGAGTGATCGCTTTTTGCGGTTCCGAGAATCGAGCTCGAGCCCGACCTCCGGAAAGAACCTCAACCTGTCCCGTTGCCCCGGAATGCTGAGCTCGAATCTGGATGGATACATCAAACCGCTCACCCGGAACCGGTTCTCTCCGAATCCAGTTCATATCCTGAGCAAAGAGTTCTCCTCCGAGAAGTTCCTCTGATTCCCCAAGAACGACTCGATTCTCCAGAGGGTCGATTTCCACCACATACATAGGTTGCCCCAACGCAACCCCCAACCCTTTTCTCTGGCCCACTGTGTAAAACTGATGTCCACGATGCCGGCCAAGAACCTTTCCGTCCGAAGAAACAAAATTTCCCTCTGCAATCCTTTCGGGGATTTTCTCTTCAATCAGATGACGGTAGTTATTGTCTGGAACAAAACAGATTTCCATCGATTCAGGTTTCTCAGAAATCCGGAATCCAGCGTCCCGAGCAATTTGCCGAACCTCTTCCTTCTCTAAATCCCCGACAGGAAAAAGAGTTCTCTCCAGTTGATCCTGTCGAAGCGGGAAAAGAACATACGACTGATCCTTCCTCCCCTCCAACCCCCTTCGGAGGACCGCTCTTCCATTTTCGTGAGACAAGCGGGCGTAATGCCCCGTTGCGATTTTTTCAGCCCCTACCGCATCGGCATATTCAAAAAGCCGCCCGAATTTAAGATCCCGATTGCAGACAATACAGGGATTCGGGGTCGCTCCGCGGTCGTATTCAGAAACAAAATAATTAACGACCTTGTGAAAATCAGATTCGAAATTGAGAACATAGAACGGGATACCCAACAAATCCGCAATACGACGCGCATCATGGGAGTCTTCTAGGCTACAGCACCCCTGTTTCTGCCTTTTTTTTGGGTCTTGTGAAGGAGGGGTTTTCACATGCGATCCATGCCGCATAAAGACCCCTATTACCTCATGCCCAGCCTGCTTCAGAAGCCAGGCCGAAACACTAGAATCAATCCCCCCAGACATCGCACACAATACTTTACTCATTGGGCGGAAAGGCTAGCAGATAGGAGGATCAACCGCAAGAATGAGGTCCGATTGGGAAAAAGGGGGGGGCGAGAGGCGAGAAACCTATCGAGATCGTTTCCGGAAACGGTGTCTTTTCTTTGTATTTGTCACTCCGGCAAAGATCACCAGAAGAAAGACAAAGACAAAAGCAAATAATATTCCTTCGCTCACATTACCCACCTAGGCAGAAGAATCAAAAAGTTCTGAAAATACTCAGGTACCACTTATTCCAGAGAATTACCATCACTGAAAAACCCAACGAAACTTTATCGTCCACTTATACCCAACTTCTTCACCTAAAAATTACACCCTTAGGAAAAATTCTCAGCGCCAGGTTTCCATATAATATAGAAAAAGAGAAAGGGGATCGCTACAATGCCGCGCCATGCCAAAATTTGCATTTATCACCTTTGGCTGCAAGGTAAATCAGTACGAAGGACAGGGGCTCCGAGAGAACCTTCAGAAAAGAGGATATTCCGAGGTAGACGCCCAATCTCCCGCTGACCTGTATATCCTCAATACCTGTACAGTGACGGAAACGGCATCAAAAGAGGCGACAAAACTCGCCAAAAAGCTTCATAAGAAAAACCCTTCGGCGAAAATCACGGTAACCGGATGTGCAGCCGAAACTCATCGCAACGAATTCTTGGAACTTGCTGGCGTTCAGAGTGTTATAAATCACGAAGACAAACACCGACTTCCCCAGTTGATTGAGACGGGAAGTTCCCCCTATCCAGAAACGGCCATCCGAGAAAGGGCCAAGATCCGGGATGAAAATATATTTGAAATCGGAATCTCTCGATTTGACGACCATACCAGGGCCTTCGTAAAAGTGGAGGATGGCTGCGACCTATGCTGCAGTTTCTGCATTATCCCAAAAGTACGTGGAGGCCCCACAAGCAGGAAAATCGCCAGTGTAATAGAAGAAGCGAAACGACTCATCAGTAATGGATATCGTGAAATCGTCCTGACAGGGGTCCACCTAGGAGCCTATGGAAAGGATCTCAAGGGGAAAACGACTATTTCCCATCTTGTTGAGGAACTCCTTACCCTTCCATTGGACAGGATTCGACTCTCCTCCCTCGAAGCAAACGAGATTGATGACCATTTGATTGACCTCATGGCAGCGGAACCAGATCGCTTCTGCCCCCACCTACACCTCCCCTTACAATCGGGAGATACGCAGATTCTCCGCGCCATGAGAAGAAGGTATAATCCGACCCAATTTCTCAAGGCGTGTGAAAAGGTAGCCAAACGGATCCCTAACCCCTCTTTTACGACCGATGTCATCGTTGGATTCCCGGGGGAAACTGAGGATCAGTTTGAGAATTCTATCGATATCTGCCGAAAAGTCGGAATGAGCCGGATACACATCTTCCCCTACAGCCCACGAACAGGAACCGATGCCGCGCTTCTGCCCGAAACCGTCTCTCCTATTGAGAAAAAAGCCCGGCTACACCGATTAAAGGCAGAAGCGAAAATCATGACCCGAAAGTATGCCGAGAAATTTATCGGAAAAGAGGTCTCCGTTCTCTGGGAAAAGGACGGGGGCTATACAGAACGGTACCTGCAAGCCCGCTTGCCCGGAAAACCGAATGAGTTGATCCGTGCAAGCGTAACGAGCGTGAAAGACGGCGAACTTATCTGCGAAAGGATGCCATGAAGGCCAACCAGGAAAGAAAGCACCGAGAACTCGAAACCCTCTTTGGGATGGACTTTCTCCCCCTCTCTAGAACTTCCCCCTCCGGGACCAACCGGCTAGATGCGATCCGTAAAGAGGTTTCTTCCTGTCAAAAATGCACCGATTTATGTACACGACGAACGCAGACCGTTTTCGGAGTAGGAGACGAGAAAACCCCTCTCATGTTTGTGGGAGAAGCCCCTGGAGCCGATGAGGATGCCCAAGGGGAGCCTTTCGTTGGCCGGGCTGGGCAACTTCTAACAAAAACGCTAAAAAAGATCGGCATATCTCGAAGTCAAATCTACATCGCCAACATCCTGAAATGTCGCCCCCCGGATAACCGCAACCCAAATCCAGAAGAAATGGCGAACTGTATGCCCTACCTCCTAAAACAGATCAAAAATATCCGACCTAAGGCGATCTGCTGCATGGGAAATATTGCCACGAGATCTCTTTTACAGACCAAGTTAGGCATCACAAAAATACGGGGACAATACCAGACCATAAACGAAATTCGATTCTTCCCTATTTACCATCCAGCTTATGTCCTTCGAAATATGTCACAAATAAAGGTTTTTGAAGGAGACCTCCGAAAAGTTTGCCAGGACGTGGGTCTCCTCTCTGAATAACGACCCTTTCCAATTACTTGCGAAAATCTCTAAAAACAGCTAAAAGATCCGGAGGAAATTCTAGCCGAATTTCCGTCATTGTTAGTGAACGTCGCTCTTTGAGAAAACCCGAAAACAGGACGGAGAAGACGGGAACTGAGTCTCGTCCGTGATGTGCCCCTCCAGAGAAAAAGGAAAACCCCATCGATAATCCTGCCCGTAGCGGGGTTTCGTGGTTGGGTGTGTAAAATTTCTCTCCACACGTTTCCTTCTTCTGGAAACCATCCCGAGACCACTCTCCTCGATTTTTTCTCCCTTCCCTGTACACGGTTTTTGGCTATACGCGATCCATTTTTCTTCCAAATCGGAGTGTACAAATGGGAAAAGGAATTTGGGGGATCGATGTAGGCAAATCTTCGATTAAGGTCGCTCGACTCGAGATGCGGGGAGGAACGCCCTCCCTGACCCATCTAGAGGTATCGAGATTCGACATACCTGCCGAAGATGCCACGATCCTTGACGAACAGGTTTTAACCGCCCTTGGAGAGTTAAAAGCAACCTGCCGGTTCGGGAATGAGCCGGTTGTCATCTCTCTCCCAGGCCATTCTACTTTTAATCGTCTGATTAAGCTGCCGCCCGTCGATGACGAAAAAATCCCTGAAATCGTCCAGTACGAAGCACAATCTCAGATCCCCTTTAATATAGATGAAGTGATCTGGGATTATCAGGTCGTAGATCGCGAATATGAGATAGGAGAGGAGAAGGAGGTCATCCTTTTCGCAATTAAGAGGGACATCATTGAGCAGTTCCTTGAGAACATCTCCAGCTTGAGCCTTAATATAGAAGTGGTACAGTTCGCCCCTGTTGCTCTATACAACTTCCTCTCGTACGATCAAAACCTGAAGGGAGCGACAATCGCTCTTGATCTCGGAGGGGAAAATACCGACCTGCTCGTCGTAGATAGCTCGAAATTTTGGGTACGAAACCTACCGATCACCGGTAGTGACATTACCAAAACACTTCAAAAAGCGTTTAACCTCCCCTACCCAGAAGCGGAAAAACTGAAAATCCGTGCCGGTCAGTCCCAACAGGCACAGAAGATTTTCAATGCGATCCAACCCGCTCTGAGAGACCTTGTGGGAGAAATCCACCGTTCTGTGGGGTATTACAAATCGATCTCAAAGATCGGAAAATTTGACAAGGTTCTTCTTCTCGGAAAGGGAACCCGGGTCATCAATTTCCAGAGATTTGTCGCCCAATCTCTCAGCACGCTGGGGAATATCCCCGTTGGACGAATACAGAAACTACATAACATTAATACCGACCGAGTCGATACAGGAGCCCTAAACGCAAACCTCTCCACCATCGGAGCCTCGATCGGGCTTGCGTTACAGGGATTTGAACTCACCCTCAACAAGATCAACCTCCTTCCTCCCGAATTCAGGAAGAAGAAGGAACTAAAAAAGAAACAGCCCTTTATTGTTGCTGCGGTGGCGGTCCTCTACATCCTCCTAGGAATCATGTACATCACCATGTCCGGTGAAGTGGATGACCTAAAGGGAATTGAAAAACAGGCCGAGAAATCGAACCAACAATTCCTCCAACTTCAAGGCGCCCACAATATGGCCAAGCAAGTAGGAGACAAAGAGAAGGCGCTCGAAACAATCTCTTCGATCACCTTTGAGAGAGACCTCCTGATGAAGGTCCTCAACCGGGTTAACAGTCATATACCGACAAACGGATCCCTCGACAGCAGTGGAGTTCCTTCGATCAAACCCACGGATCAACTTTG
>CAYRLD010000002.1:0-21404 GCA_964424925.1 uncultured Planctomycetales bacterium | reverse complement strand
CAGTATTATCGCCCCGGATACAGTTACATCGGCTGGAATCAGGGAAAAGATCTTTTCAAGAACAAAAAGGTCCGAAAAGCACTCACGATGCTTCTGGATATCCAGGGAATCATCAAATCAGTCGCATACGGGTATGCTCAGCAGATAACAGGCCCCTTCTTTTTCCAGGGTACACAGTATAATAAGGACGTGAAAGCACTGCCCTTTGATCCAGAGGGAGCAAAGTCCCTTCTTCAGCAAGCCGGATGGGTCGATACGAATCGGGACGGGATTCTCGACAAGGACAACCAGAAGTTCGAGTTCGAACTGATGATCACCAACAATAATCCAAATGCGGACAAAATAGCGCTGATGCTCAGAAACTCCTGCGCCAAGGTCGGAATCAATGTGGAGATCCGCCGGTTGGAATGGGGAGCCTTTCTCGAGAAGCTCAATCAGGACAAATTCGATGCCTGCATGCTCGGCTGGAGCCTCGGAATCTTCGAAGGGGATCCCAAGCAGATCTGGCATTCTTCCTCAATCCTGGAAAGAGGATCGAACCGGGTAAAGTTCGATGTCCCCGAAGCAGATCGATTGATCGATGAGGGCCGGATTGAATTTGATCAAAAAAAACGCAACGCAATGTATCACAAGCTGCATGAAATCATCTATGATGAACAGCCGTACACCTTCTTGTACAATGGGCAGTCGAATGTGCTCTTGAACAAGAAGTTCAAGGGCCCCCTGGTCTTCCCCGGTGGGATTTATCCGAGAGCCGGAGTCGAACTGTGGGTTCCGAAGGGAAAAAAATAGAACTGGGGACCGGTAATTTAGCGTGGCTTCATCCGGACAGACAAGTGGGGAGCAGTTGAAACGGCAGACATGGTCTTCCCGTCTGCTCACGATTCTGTTCTTCGTTTTCCTTCTGACGACATCGATCCACCTCTTCTCCTCTGAGGGGAGCGATCTTGCGAATCTGATGGAGCATACGCTCTGGATCGCTTTCCTCTCTTTCTTCGTGGGAATGTGCGTCCATATTGTCGTTTTCAAGCGTGCGCTCTTCGCCTTCCTCCTTCGTCGCTTCTCCCTCATGCTCATCACCATGCTCGGGATCACGATGGTCACCTTCACCATCATCCAGGCCGCGCCGGGGGATCCGGTCAGCGCGACCCAGGGAGCCGGGGACATGGGGGAGGGGATCGATTCGGAAAGCATGTCCCGCGATGCCGGGAAAACGAAACGGGAACTTCTCGGGCTGCTCGAAATGTACACCTTCAAGGCCAGGGTCGAAGACCCCAATGGAGGAAAAGTCCGGCTCGAATTTTCCTGGGGAGACGGATCCGCCAACAGCAAGACGGAGTTCGTCAATTCAGGAGAATTCGCCTCGGCAGAGCACTCCTTCTCCTGGGATGGGACCTATCGAGTTCAGTGCCGTGCCATCGACGAAAAAGGGGCCAAGTCAGAATGGTCTGATCACGCCACGATCGTCATCGAAGAAGAGAACACCCCCCCTTCCCGCCCGGGAAAACCCCAGGGAAAAGAGACCGCATTCACCGGTGAAGAGATCACCTTCACAACAAAATCGGTCGATCCGGAAGGAAAAAAAGTCAACTACATGTACCAATGGGGAGACGGATCAGGGGACTCCATCAGAATGGATCCCGGAAAAGAGGGCTCCTTCAAACACAAGTGGACAGAGAGTGGCCGCTACCAGGTTCAGGTTCGCGCCCAGGATGAGGCCGGAGCCATCTCCGACTGGTCCGAGCCGGCGGAGATCATGATCTTCAAGAAAGGGGCCCCTTTCGTTAACCCGTATGAGTTTGAGATCCCCTCCACCTGGGAAGTCGCCTGGGGAATGACGATTCGGGTCCGAGTCCCAGAAATCCAGCCCCTGGAAGGCGCTAAGGCATTCGACAAAGCACGAATCCTCCTGAAGATTTATTATCCAAAACCGAGTGTCGAATATACGAGTGAAGCGGTTGTGCCCGGGGAATGGGTCACATTCAAACACACCTTCATGCCAGACACACCAGAGACGGAAAAAGGGATCCGGGTGCGCATCCGAACCATCCAGCCGGATGAAGGCGGGAGAATGAAATCAGACTGGGTGACCCGATATGTCATGGTCACCAAGAATAACCGTCCGCCCCTTACTCCCCAGATGCCAGAAGGCCGGAGTGAAGGTCCCGCAAAGCGCCCGCTCTGGAAACAGTACCTCACCTGGCTCGGAAAAATTATCACACTCGATTTCGGAAATTCGAGCAAGACCAACGGCAAAATCC
Source organism: uncultured Planctomycetales bacterium (assembly GCA_964424925.1). GTDB lineage: Bacteria > Planctomycetota > MHYJ01 > MHYJ01 > JACPRB01 > CAYRLD01. The sequence continues at coordinate 19,143 of CAYRLD010000002.1, read as the reverse complement.
TTTCGCTCCATGTAAAAGAAGCGTGGCCCCCTACGATTGAAGCCGAAGGGGTTCTTCCCAAACCGATGGGGGTTACGGTCATACTCAGCATCATCTCGATCGTCATCGTCTACCTCTTCGCTCTGCCGATCGGGATCTACTCCTCTACTCACCAGAATTCGAAGCTCGACAAGGTAACCACACTCATCCTGTTTATCTTCTATTCGCTGCCAAACTTCTGGGTGGCGACGATGCTGATTGTGCTTGTGACGCCGTTCAAGGGGATTCCTTTCATCGGACTCTCCTGTTCGAACCCGGACATACATCCGTTCCTGGGGCATCAATTAGATTTTGCGTGGCACTCGATTCTTCCCGTTTTCTGCCTCACCTTCGGAGGCCTCGCCGCCCTCTCCCGGTACGCCCGGTCGGGAATGATCGAAGTGGTCCGCCAGGACTACATCCGTACCGCAAGAGCAAAAGGGCTTTCGGAAAAGGTGGTCATTTTCAAGCACGCCCTGCGAAACGGAATGATCCCGATCCTGACTCTTCTTGCGAACTTACTCCCCGCCCTCATCGGAGGATCGATCATTATTGAGGTTATCTTCTCGATCGACGGAATGGGCAATCTTGGATACTTATCGGTTGTCGAGCGGGACTACAACGTAGTCATGGCGATCGCAACCCTCTCGGCCGTAATGACACTCGTCGGAATGCTTCTCTCCGACCTGGCGTACGTTCTGGTGGATCCGAGAATCTCGTTCGAAAGCGCAGGCGAATAGTGACGAACGAAAAGAAAAAAATGTCTTTCGAGCAGGACTACCTCAGTATCGTTCTGAGGCAACTCAAAAAGAATAAACTCGGGATTGCCGGATTCTTCTTCATCATCTTCCTCGCGGTCATCGCCATCTTTGCTCCTTTCCTGGCGAGTGAAACCCCTCTGAGAATCGTCCACAGCAACGAAACGGATGAGGTCTGCGATGTTTGCATCGAATTAAAAGAGAGTTGGGATGTCCTTGAGCTAAAGGATGGAACCGTACTTGAAGGAACGTTCATCCGGGAATTGCCGGTGGTCGTCTTCGAGCTTCCCGATGGAGAAACCCTCAGAATTACAACAGATAAGGTCGATGTGTACCGGACAGACCAGACACCCAATACCCTTCGACTCCTCGACCGGACCACCTATACCGGGACGTTCCGCGGGGAAGAACCGGGCGTAATCGAGTTTGCGGTCGATGGAGAGCGAAAAGAATGGTCGGCAAGTCAAAAGGTGAAGCTGTACAAGACGCCTCAAAAGCATGATTCACGAGCAATCTGGCCCCTCCTTCGAAGCCTCGACCGAACCGATCGATATCTCCTCCTTGTCCTGGGAACCCTGGTCGCGGGAGTCGGACTCTTCTTCCCCCTCCGAAAGAAAGGACACCCCCGGGGACAGGCCTTCAAGGTAACGTCGATGATTCTCGGAGGGCCTTTTGTTATCCTCGCCATTCTGACGGGTATTCGAGAAGGAGAGCGCCAACTCTATAAAACGGTGCCCTTTGCCGAATTGGAATTGAAACAGAAATTCTCTGCCGAAAAGAAAAATGATCTCCAATCTTCCTACAGCACAATTTCCGTCACCTGGCCCCTCTTGAGTCGGTTCGGCCCGGAAACTCCTGACCTTCCTCTCACCAACGAAGGAAACAAGGGGGCACGCGTCATTACCCATCAACCGCCCTTATGGATGCCGCTCAGCGAGAATGACCAGAAAACCAACGAACGGCTCGCACTCGATAATGTGGGAGAGAACTGGAAGGAGTATGCCGCAGAACATTTACTCGGAACCGATTCGAGCAAACGGGACGTCCTCTCGATGATGATCCATGGGACAAGAATCTCCCTCGCCGTCGGGGTGGTCTCCGTCAGTATTTACGTCACGATCGGAATCATCATCGGAGCCATCGCGGGCTACTTCGGAGGATGGGTCGACGATATTATCATGAGAATCGTCGAAATCGTCATCTGCTTCCCCACCTTCTTCCTGATCATCACCATTATCGCGATCGCTCCACCCTCTATATTCTGGGTTATGGCTGCCATCGCCATTGTCGGATGGACCACTGTAGCCCGACTTGTCCGGGCCGAATTCCTCAAACTGAGAAAGAATGATTTTGTCATCTCCGCCAAAGCGCTGGGCGCTTCGCAGACTCGAATTATTTTCCGCCACATTCTTCCGAACTCTCTTGCGCCCGTCATGGTAAGCGCCACGTTCGGTGTGGCCGGGGCCATCCTCGCCGAGAGCGGCCTCTCTTTCCTCGGCCTGGGGGTTCCTCCTCAGATTGCCACCTGGGGAAGCGTGCTCAAAAATGGACAGGAATCTCTCCCGGCTACCTGGTGGCTCGCCCTGATTCCCGGATTAGCCATATTTATGACCGTGACCGCATATAATCTCTTTGGCGAAGCCCTGCGGGATGCGATCGATCCCAGACTAAAAGGAACGCAGTAATTAACTGATATGAACGTATGTTATTTGGTAGACTTCGAAACGCATGAGTGAAGACACCGACAAACTTCTGGACATCAAAAACCTGCAGACACACTTCTTTACCGATGATGGAGTGGTCAAGGCGGTCAATGATGTCTCCTTCCCTATCTACCGCGGGAAAACCCTCGGGGTAGTCGGAGAGAGCGGTTGTGGGAAATCAGTCACAGCGCTCTCTATCATGAGACTCCTCTCCCATCCGGGAAAAACGGTCGGAGGAGAGATCATCTTCGACCAGGGAAAGCCCGGCGATGGAGGCCAGAACAAGGTCGATCTGACGAAACTTTCTGAAAAAGAGATGAGGAAGATCCGGGGTGACTCAATTTCAATGATCTTCCAAGAGCCGATGACATCGCTCAATCCGGTCTTCACAATCGGAAACCAGATCGGCGAAACGATTATGCTTCACCAGAATAAAACAAAGGCGGAAGCACGCGAACATGTCATCGAAATGATGGAGTTGGTAAAGATCCCCGCCGCCTCGACCCGGCTCGACGAATATCCGCACCAGATGTCGGGCGGAATGCGCCAGAGAATCATGATCGCGATGGCGCTCGCCTGTAACCCAAAGCTTCTCGTTGCGGATGAACCCTCGACGGCACTCGACGTGACCATCCAAGCACAGATCCTCGACCTCATGCGGGAACTCCAGGATAAGATCCACATGTCGATCATGCTGATTACCCACGACCTCGGAGTGGTCGCCGAACTCGCGGACTATGTGGCGGTCATGTACGCCTCCAAACTGGTGGAATACGCCAAAGCGGATGAACTCTATGCGAATCCGCTGCATCCGTATACGCAGGGGCTCTTCGACTCGCGCCCCACACTCGGAACCCCCAAAGGACAAAAACTGAATATTATCCCCGGAAGTGTTCCGAACCCTCTGCACTTCCCCCCGGGATGCAAATTCCATAACCGTTGTTCCAAAGTGGTCGATCAGTGCAAGGTGGCAGAACCCCAACTGAGGGAACTGCGGCCGGGACACTGGGTCGCCTGTGACGTGGCGGAATAAGGACCAGATGAATGAGTGAAGAAACGGAAAAAATGCCGGGCGGAGAGGAGATCATCCGCACAAGGATTGAGCAGGCTACCCTTGCGACTCCGAAGGAGGATGCGGATGCCGCACCTGCTGACGCGCTCCTCAATATCCGTCACCTGAAAAAATATTTCCCCGTGCGCAAGGGGGTTTTCTCTCGTGTAACGGCCTGGGTGAAAGCGGTCGATGATGTTAGCTTCCACCTAAAACCGGGGGAAACACTCGGCCTCGTCGGAGAGAGCGGCTGCGGAAAGACTACAACAGGAAGAGCGCTCTTGCGCCTCATCGAACCGACCGCAGGGGAGATTATCTTTGAGGGAAAAGAGGTTCAGGATCTCGGCCCCAAAGAGATGCGCGAAATGCGCAAACATATGCAGATCATCTTCCAGGACCCCTACAGTTCGCTGAACCCCAGAATGACCGTCGGGAGCATCATCAGCGAAGGATTGACCGTACACGGGATTGGAAGCAAATCGGAACGGGTCGAACTTGTGAAAGACCTGCTCTCTCGAGTGGGGCTCTCCCCTCAATACATCAACCGGTATCCACACGAATTCTCGGGCGGTCAGCGACAACGAATCGGCTTGGCCCGGGCCTTGGCACTGAACCCCAAATTTATCGTCTGTGATGAACCGGTCTCTGCTCTCGACGTTTCGATTCAATCGCAAATCGTCAACCTGATGGTCGATCTGCGGGAGAAGTACAACCTCGCCTATCTGTTTATTTCGCACGACCTTTCCGTCGTCGAATACATCAGCGATCGTGTGGCGGTCATGTACCTCGGAGAAATTGCCGAACTCGCTACGAGTGAAGAGCTTTATAAAAACCCACTACATCCCTACACACAAGCGCTTCTCTCTGCGGTCCCCGTTCCCGATCCGAAACATCAGAAAAATCGGATTCTTCTGCCGGGAGATGTACCTTCGCCGCTTAATCCGCCAAAAGGATGCCGGTTCCACCCCCGCTGCCCTGTAGCCATGAAAGGGCTCTGCGACACAGAGAAGCCAAAAATGCTCAACTTTGATGGGCACCAGGTGGCGTGTCATGCGGTGGAAAAAGAACTTCTCGGGCGAAAATAGATCTTCGCGACTATTGCGGACGGGTAACGGTAAGGCGAAATTGACGTAGTTCCTGCTTCGGCGCATCAACATCAGAAACTTGCAGTTCGAGTTCGATCACAAAAGCACGAGGAAGAGCCCCTTCCTTCTCTTTATTGCTCCACTCTTTCTCAGGCTCTTCTTCAGGATCTTCAATGTATTCGATATTAAAGCGGACGACCCGATCGTACATCTCGACCAACTTCCCCCCCTGCAAAGGATCTTCATCCACAAAGGGGTCGATACGACGGTATAGAATTCCGAGGGAAGAATTGTCCGGATTGTCCTTCAACTGGTATCCCACTTCGTTAAGACCATAAAACTTCATCTCTGCATCTTCTTCTTCCTGCTCATACGCCATCGTCGTTGTCAGGAAATCGATCCGGTCCCGGTCTCCGCCACTCGCCTGCTTGTTCTGTCCCAAGAACTGCTCTTCTTCTGGGTCCAGAAGAAGAACCCCTTCCAGATCTTCCCGAATCTGGGAAAGAAGTGCGGGACCGACTTCCACCCCTTGCATGACCTGTTCGATCTTCGTCGCGTTTTGAATCGTTGACCGAATAATCCCGTACACAATCACCATCACCAGGGCGACAAGCCCCAAGGTCACCATCAACTCCAGAAGTGTAAATCCTTTTTTCATGGCCCCGCCTCTTCCTCGCCGGAGACCTCTACCGGAAACATAGCCTCCAGGGTAATCAGCCCGCCCTCGGAAGATTCCGCGCCCCTCTGAACGATGAGCCGAACCTGGAAAATCTCCTTTGGTTGTGTTTCCAGATCCCCCTCCTCTACAGTGTCGACTTCAATCCTTTCCGCCGTCCACTCATAGAGAAAACTGGGATGACCTTCCTCTTCAAAGTCCCCCGAACTCCCGTCCCCCTGTCCTCGGAAAATCGAGGCGTCGAGCTCAATTTCAGACATCTTCTGGGCCGCCAACGTCCAGGCAATTCGCTGATCCCGCGCATGACCGGTATCAGCCAGATACTGTCTCGGCATCGGAAGAAGAATCGCCGCGGCTAATGCAAAGACAGCCAGAGCCATCATCACTTCCAGAAGAGTCATCCCACGTTCGTTCATGACCCTTCATCCTCCAAGATTCTGTCCGCTTGGCGATGTCCCTTGAAAAAGGAGACCGCCCCGGTAAATCCATTCACTTTCAGAGAGATCTTCTTCTCCCCCTTATTCTGAAGATTCACAATCACATGGTTAGAGGATCCAAAAGGGGAGACGCGTATGGTCGCCGTCCCATTCGAATAAACCTGATTGGCCCCCAGGATCACATTGACAAATCGGATCCCCTTGGGAAGTTCCTTCTTCATCACTTCCTGATACTCATACTCGTCAGGAAGTTCTCCCGGCTCAAGTTCCTCCCCTTCTTCCAATTTAGGGAAAGCCACGAGCATCCAGTATTTCCCCTGGGCAAGGTTGTACTTAATGTAGACATCTTTTCCCGTGGACGCAGCGCGGAAACGGGCTCGCTTCAAATGATACGCAACGGCACGTGCGGTTCCTCGAAGTTCATACTTGGGAACCATAAAGTCCATGCGGGTCACCGCGATCGCCATCATCACTCCAATGAGAACAATCACAGCAATAAGCTCGATAAGCGTGAATCCGGACGATCGGGAAGAACGACTCATGAAAGGCCCGTTCTAGTCATCCTCTTGGATATTGGAGAGGTCGGCATCAAACCCTTTTCCGCCGGGCTGATCGTCCGCCCCAAGGGAATAAATGTGATAGCCATATCCGTCCGGTCCGGGAGCGTCGTAGTGGAATTCCCGTCCCCAGCCATCCTTTGGTTTCTTTTTGAGGTACGGCCCCGTCCAGTCATCATCACTGACAAATCCAGGTCGCCGGCGGAGTTCTTCAAGACTTTGAGGATATTGACCATGATCCATCTTAAACTCTTCGATCTGATTACTGACCTGTTCTATGATCGAACGGGTCGCCGCCTTTTTCGCCTTGTCATCTTTCCCCGCAAAGGAAACAACAAGAACAAGGGCGAGAACCCCAAGAATGACGATCACAACCATCATTTCAATCAGGGTAAAACCACCGGAAAGTCTCTTTTTCATCGAAATGCCTTTCGTTAAATATTGTCTTCCTATTTTACGTTCCGATCAGCGGTACGAGAAACATTACATGTTGCTCATCTCTAGGATCGGGAGAAGGACCGAGAGAATGATGAATCCCACGACCACCGCCATCACCACAATCATAATTGGTTCCAGCATGGAGGTCATCTTCTGAGCCGCCATCTCGACTTCCTCTTCATACGCCTCTGCAATTCGACGAAGAAGTTCTTCCAGCCGACCGCCTTCTTCTCCGACCGCAATCATATACCCAACCACCGGAGGAAACACTTTACTCGTCTTCAGCGGAGTAGCGATATCCGCCCCCTCCGCAATCTTGGTCCGCACCATATCGAGAGTATCTGCGAGGTATTGGTTGTTTACGATCGTTTTTACGACCCCAAGAGCATCCAAGACGGGAAGGCCGCTCTCCAGAAGAGTCGCAAAGGTGAGGGCAAAACGAGCCACCGCCCCTTTTCTCATCAAATTTCCGAGAAGGGGAATCTTTAATTTATTGGTATCCCACCAAAGGCGTCCCGCGGGAGTCCGAATAATTTGACTCCAGCCAATGCCCCCTCCGACGAGGGCGGCCAACATCAGCCACCAATAGTTTTCGAAAAAGCCGGAAATCCCGACAAGAATCTCCGTTGGGAGAGGAAGCCCCTCGGCCTGCCCTTGCTTCTGGATCACATCCAGGATCTGCGGAACAACGAAGGTCATTAAGATCGTGACCACCAGACCTCCGATCACAAGCATGATAATCGGATAGGTCATCGCGGCCATGATTTTCGCTTTCATGCGATGGGAGGCTTGAAGAAAATCAGCCACACGAAACATCACCTTATCGAGGTTCCCCGCCGCTTCCCCGGCACGCACCATGTTCACGTACAGATCACTAAAGTAAAAAGAGTGAAGTTCCAGGGCATCTGAAAAGGTCCCTCCCGTGGCCACCTTCTCTCGGATATCGAGCATTGCGGCCTTGAGATCTTCCGCCTCGGTCTGCTCAATAATGGCAGAAAGCGCCCCCATGATGGGGATGCCTGAATTAAGAAGGGTCGCCATCTGTCGGGTAATGATCCCAATCTCATGAACCCGTTTTCGCCGGAACAGGGGAGCCCGAATACCTTGCTGTCGAGCCTCTTTCTCTTCCAAGGAAACCAGATCCGTAACGTGGAGCTTTCGTCCCCGCAATTTGAGACGGGCTTCTTTTGGAGTATCCGCATCGATCACTCCAACATCGCTGGAGCCATCTTCCTTTAGCGCCTTGTAGTTGAATACCGGCATATCAGCTCAAACAGGATCAGAATTGATCCATCTGTGTGACACGAAGAACCTCTTCGGGGGTAGTCTCCCCCTCCAGAACCTTTCGTGCACCGTCCATCCGAAGAGTTTTCATTCCCTTTTTAATCGCCTCAGACTTGATGAAAGTGGATCCGGCTCGATTCATAATCATATCTCGAGTCCAATCGGCCACCGGGAAAATTTCGTAAATTGCCGCGCGATCGAGATATCCAGAGTTAAGGCAATTGGGACAACCTCGCCCCCGCATAATATGACCATCCTTCATGTCTTCCGGTTTCAGACCGATTTCGGCAAGAGCTTCCACGGTGGGACGATACGGTTCCTTACACTGTTTACATATGCGCCGGACAAGCCGCTGGGCGATTACCCCCGTTACGGAGGAAGAGACGAGATACGGCTCGACCCCCAGATCGATCAGACGAGTAACGGCCCCCGGCGCATCATTCGTATGAAGGGTGGAAAATACAAGGTGACCGGTCAAAGCGGACTGAATCGCAATCGTAGCCGTCTCTTTATCCCGAATTTCACCGACATAAACAATATCGGGATCCTGACGAAGGATTTCACGAAGCCCGAGGGAAAAGGTCAGACCCTTTTTGTTATTCACTTCAATCTGACTGATTCCCGGAAGGTGATATTCAATCGGATCCTCAATCGTAAGAACATTATTCTCCACAGAGTTAATCCGTTTCAAAGCCGCATACAACGTTGTCGTCTTTCCGCTTCCGGTCGGACCGGTCACGAGTACGATCCCATGCGAAGCCTCAATGAATTTTTTGATCGTCTCGAAATTCCCTTCTTCCGTCAGACCGAGTTCTTCCAGATCATAGAGCCGGGCGGACTTATCCAAAAGACGCATTACGATCCGCTCTCCATGGCTGGTCGGAACACTGGAAATTCGAATATCGATTTCGCTATCTCCGATCTTTACCCCAGCCCGACCACCCTGAGGAAGACGCCTCTCGGCAATATCCATCTTTCCCATAATCTTGATTCTGGAGATAACCGCATCCTGAATTTTTTTCGGCGGAGACATCATGTCATAGAGAATTCCATCGATCCGATAGCGAACCTGCAACTTCTCTTCGTAGGGCTGAATATGAATATCACTCGCACGCATCTTGAGCGCCTGGAACAGCATCATGTTTACAAGTTTGACAATCGGCGCCTTGTTCGCGATATCGAGAAGATCGGTCGACTCTTCGATCGCCTTCGAAATGCCCTGAAGTTCATCTTCATCCATCTCGTCGAGCATTTCATCAACGACATCCGATTTTGCCTGATAAGCGCGATTGATCAGCGACGTGATTTCTGCACGCGTCGCAAGAACCGGCTCGACAATCCGATCCAACATCGTAGAAAGATCGTCAATGGGATGCGTTTCAAGGGGAGAACAGGAAGCCACCTGAATCGTTCCGCTCCCCTCTCCAATACCAACAAGATTATGGTGGCGGGCAAACTGTACCGGCACTCGTTCGACAAAAACGGAGGGAACCTGGATTTCACCAAGACGATCCACAACTTTGAGACCAAGACATTCGCCGAAGACCTGTAACATTTGGGTCTCGGTCAGATACCCCGAGGTCAAAAGAACTCGATCAAGGGGTTGATGTGTCGTCTTGGAATGGGTCACCCATTCCTCGAATTTATCCTTGAGAAACAGTCCTTCACGATCGAGAACTGTCTGCAACTGGGTCATGAGCGCCATGAAAACTCCCTATCGGTCATCCGGACCACTAAACCGAAATGTAGATCGTTGTTGCAAATCTTTCGGACCATCAATCTGAAACCGTTTCAAAGCCTTTCGACGAAGACGTTCAATCTCAAATTTTCGCTCTTCGGTTAATTCCTTCAAATCTCCCCACCGATTGTCATATAGGATATAGGGCGTAAGGAAGATGTAGAGAGTACGCTTCTCACTCTTCTGTGTCGTCTTCCTGAAGAGATGCCCCAGGAGGGGAATATCACCTAAAAAGGGAACTTTCGACACCGCATCCTGTTCGTCTCTCGTCACAATACCACCGATCACAATCGTTCTTCCATTCGGGACCAGAATGGAATTCGTTGTGATCTCTCGAGATGTTTTCGCCGGAGGAATGGAAACCCCCGCTTCCGTAACGGAACCCTCATCCGTAAACTTCTCGATCTTGACCGTCAGGTCGAGTCGGAGATACCCCCCCTCGCTGATATGCGGCGAGATAGAAAGGGAGGTCTCGGCCGTTTCAAACCGGTCAAAGGTGACCTGCGGGGTTCCAAAGGAGGTAAACGTAGAGGTCACAACCGGCTTTTCATCCGAGACTTTTACTTCAGCATTTCCATTATCGACGGTCGCCACCTCCGGCTCATCCAGAATGGTGATGTGCGCACGCCCCTGACTCGCATGAACCAGAGCACCAATATTCCCGATCCGGTCTTTCATAAGGGCCAACGTTAACCCTGTCGTCGCGGCCGGAATCAACCCAAGATCATTCGATCCATCGGTCGGAAGGCTCAAGGTAGAATATCCAAAATTACTAAAACCATTGAGTTCGGTTCGATTCTCTGGATCGGCAAGGCGAGCGAGTTCCATGCCAAAATCAAAGTCATCCGTCGCTCGAACCTCTACCACACTCGCTTTAATTAAAACCTGAGGCCTCCGAGAATCGAGTCTCGTAATGATTTCATCAAGCGACTTATAGGTGTTGCGATCCGTGATCATAATAATCGAGTTCGATCGGACGTCGGCAACAATCGTGGGCTCCCCTCCCGTAAGAGACGGTGCGGAAGATGACGTCGCCCCACTAGAAGCGCCTGGAGAAACCGCATCCCCAGGCCGAGCCCCTTCCCCTCCAGAAGGAACCCCCGATTCATCAATCGAAATCTTATACATCGCGTTTAATGTTCGGGCGATATCGATCGCATCGGTATGCTTTAGGTGACGAATATAGATCCCACTTGTTTCAAATCCCGTTTCACTATCGAGTTCCCGAACGATCTCAACAATTCGATCAATACGATTAAATGCCGCAAGGATAATCACCGAATTCGTCCGAGTATCAGCAACAATCTTTAACTGTTCCCCTTTATTGGATGTCGAGGGTCGTGCCCCCCGAGCTGCCGCTCCCATACTCCCACCGGAAGAGGCAAGAAGCACTTGGGATAGGCTATTCATAATCTGCTCGACCTCACTTGCCAGAGCATTTTTCAAGACCACTCGTTTCAGTTCGATATCCGGCTTGGGCTTATCCATCTCTTCGATGATTCGCTCAAACCTCTGCACGTTGTAGTCATAATCCGTAATCAAGAGAATCCCCGCGGATTCAATCTGTAAAATCCCTTGCGGGAAAGAAGCCATATTAATTAATGCTGCGTGAACATCACGGGGACTGACATGCTTCAAATGAAAGAGCCGTGAGACAAAACGATCTTCGGGCTTTACCTTCTCACTCTCAAATGGAACGGCTCTCTTGGGACCGACAGAAGCGAGTTGAATTTTGTAGACCGGTTCCTCTCCCTCATTCGGTTCGGTTGCCGGAACCAGGATAAGATCATTCACTTGAAGAAAGTGTTGGTAAACACGAAAAATGTTGTCGGCGCCCTTGATCGGATCGGGCGCGACAAAATTGACTCGCTTATTCCGAAGACCGAGTTCTTCCGTCCAGAGAAATTTCCGACCGGTCAATTTCTGAACCATCAAAGTCAGGTCGTGTAGATTCACGCCTGGGAGATTGGCCCCTAATTCTTGAGTATCCATCTCCGTATCCTGCGCAGTAAGCGGAACAGGCGTCGTCACCAATACGCAAAAGAGCAGGACTGTCGGAAACAATTTCATTTTCAATCTCCTCGATTTTCTTCGGGATCACTCAACCCGGATTCGAACCGGAACCAGGAATTCACCCTCTCCGGTCAGAGTTGCATCTTCAATGGATACCACTGCAGATCGACCCTGCAGAACAGTATAGATTTCGGAACCATGAATATTACATTCGACAATGGGCCGCCCCTGTGCATCCTTTCCGACCAACCGAAACGAAAGCTTCGCCGGAATCGAAACTGGGTCCGGAACCCGATTTTCATAGAAACCAGGACGAGTCCATTCAAGATCACCCAAATCCCACTTCGCTTTGGCAAGAACCCCTCCAGGCTGAAGGAAGCCTTCCTCTCCTTTGCGTAAAAGAAGAGCGCCCTGATCAGAGTTAAGCGACGCTTCGCCTTCGTTTACTCTGGCAAAGAGACGCCGGGACATCTGCCGTTTCTCCACAGGTGCAATGAGGTCCGCCACGTGTCGATCCTTCCCAGCTCGAATCTGGATCCCCTGACCTCTCATGGCCGCCTTAAATTTCTCCAAAAGGAGGTCTTTCTCTGAGGACAATCCATAAAACCAGACACGGCGCTGCCCCACTTCTGGAAGACCCGGAACAATCGCCACGCCTGCAAGTTCCCCAACCCGCGCAGCAACAACGGAAAAAGGCTGATTTTCGTAAGCCACATCAGCCCCTTCGACCCGGGAAGGTTTCTTTACGGAAGATCCAAGAACCAAAACCATGGTCTCACGAAGACCCACAACACAAGATCCCTTGGAAAGAGAAACGGTCTCATTTCCAAAGGTCCGAACATCCAGGTTTCCGCTCTTCAATTCGACAAACATTTCTCCCCGATCGAGAACGAGACTGATCCCTTTTCCCACACTAAGAGAAGACTTTTCATTCAGAACCAAGCGGCCCTGATCCGGTTTACTGGGGTTCACCAGAAAGAAAGCAACACTATCTCGCTGCGTTACCACTCGGTCACCGGAAGATAGTTCCATATCCGGACGAAGGGCTTCCCACAATCCATCCCGGTAGACTTTCACCTGCCCCTGAATCTCGACCACCTGAAGATCGACCGACTTTTCGATACGATCTAAAAGAAAGAAGCCTCCGCCTACAAGAACCGACAACAAAACGGCCGCGGCCGCCCCCCATATACGTATCCGCCCAGACCCTTTCCGTGGCTGAAGAAGAATTCGCTCGATACGTTCGGAATGCTCCTGGGACATCGCCTCTACCGTCCGGTCTCGCCGCGCTTGCGCGGTCTCAATAACGGGAAGAGAAGACAACTCCGAAATCACACCCAACTCCTGATCGGCTTCCTTACGACAAGAGAGACAGTCAGCAAGATGATTCTCGAGAGATCGTTTCGCTTCTACATCAAGATCACCAAGAGACAAAGCCGGAATCAATTCTATCGCTTTCTTACACTTCATAATGGATCACCGATCTCCAAACTACGAGCCATCATTTGCCGCCCGTTTTTCATCCGTACCTTCCATCAATTTCGACAGATCCCGGAGTGCTTCATGCACCCTGAATTTCACGGTCCCCACCGGAGCCCCAACCACTCGAGAAATCTCCTGGTAAGGAAGTTCCGAGTAAAGACGGAGAACAAGAGCTTCCCGCTTCGCCGGGGCTAAGTGCCCCAGAGCACGAACCGCCTCCGCCTTCAATTCTGCTCGTTCGACGTTCCGAGGAGGAGTTTCCCCTTTTCCTCGAAGAACCTCTTTGAATTCGATCACGCGCCCTTCCTGGTCCGACGCGGGAGCCTCCAGAGAGACCTCACGATGCCGCTTTCGCGCTTTCAAGTGGTCAAGGCAGAGGTTCCGGGCAATCGTAAAGATCCAGGTCCCCAAAGAAGCCTCAGGACGAAAATCAGCAAGATTCCGCAGAACGCGCACAAAGGTTTCCTGGAAAATATCCTCCGAGAGGTTGCGCTCGCCTACATACCGATAGATAAAATTAATCAAAGGTTTTTCGAGCCGTGCGACCAATTCCTGATACGCCTTTTCGTCGCCACGAGCACATTTTGTTAATAAATCGGTCTCAATATGCATTGTCGCTCCTGAACCTCTCAAAGGTTCCTCCTCTCTAACGCCCTCCCCCCGGAAGAGTTGGGTTAGATTTTCAAATGGAATTCAGTCATTATGGCCGAAAGATTCCTGGGGAATCTCACGTCTTTTAATTAGGGTGAACGTAATGGCTCGAAGAAAGATGCAGGGTCGAATCGGCGAAATCGACGTCCGAAAGGATGATACCGATTTGATCGCTCGCTGTAATGACGGTGATATGGAGGCCTTCGAGGCCCTCACCGCCAAGTATTCTAATCTCGCTGCTTCCATCGCTTATAATATCATCGGCGATGTGCACGTCGCGGGAGATATAACTCAAGAAACTTTTTTAAAAGTCTATCGAAACCTCCATGCCCTCGAAGATCCGAAACGATTTAAAGGATGGTTCTGCTCGATCGTTCGAACCACCTGTGTCGACTATCTTCGGAAGGAACGTTTTCATACCGCCTCTCTAGATAAAATCAGGGAAGACGGAATGGAGCCAGAAGGGGAAGTAATCGGGAGCGTCTTCAAACAGACCTCAACCGAGGTGGAAGAGTTACGAGAAAAAGTGCTCGCAACGATTCACCAACTGCCCAAGATCTACCAACAAATCATCCTTCTTCGACACCTACGTAGGATGAGTTACAGAGAAATGAGCGACTTTCTTGGGCTTCCCGTCGCCACCATCGAATCCCGACTCTATCGGGCGAGATTAATGCTAAAAGAGAAACTTCAGGATATATACTTTTCGTAATATGGGGCAATATATATATGGAAAGGGATGCAATGGGGTGCAGTGAAGAACAAACCATCCTTCTCTCCAAGTATGTCGATAACGAATTGACCGGAGAGGAGCGTCAAGAGGTAGAAACCCATCTGGGCGGGTGCAACAGTTGTAAGGAACTGCTCTCGATCTTTCTGCGAAATGAGAGCATACTGTCTAACGCCCTCGCGAAGGGAATTTACGAGGACGACATCGTTTCGAAGGTGATGGACCGGATCGAAAATCCTCCCGAGGTCGAACCGGCTGATGAATCCCGATGGGAAAACCTGATTCGGGTCAGCCGGGAAAATACATGGGTTCCGCTTACGGCAGCGGCCGCCCTCCTGGTAGGATTAATCCTCTTTATCAGCCAACCGTGGGCAAGCGTCGGTCCAGGACTACAAGACCGCATTTCCCAGTTGGAAAGTTCGATCCAGAATTACCAGCAAGCTTTGAAAGACCAAGGAAAGAGCAATCAGAAGGAATCAGAGGCGCTCCTCTCCCGAATGGAACAAATTAATCAGGAACTCGTAAAAGAACGACTTCAAAATGCCTCGGTAGACATCCCTGGAAATTCGACCGCGGCCTTCTTCTACGATTCGGTTGGCGTTAGCGCACGTTTTGATGAAACAGAAGAGTATCTCTCTTTTGATGTGCACCGCTCCGATAATGGCGGAAAATCCTGGATTCTAAAGAAGTCCGGTCTCCAGAAACCTCTTTACGAAGATCCTGCCGTCAAACCAGGAGCCTTTTATCTCTACAAGTTCATCGCCTGGAAAAAAAATAAGGGACAAGTGGAATCGGTCCCCGTTCGGCTTCAGGCTCCGATCTTAAACCGCGTGGATGAATCAAAATGCTTTCGCATCCGTTGCACGGAGATTGGACCCAACTTGAATGTCGCTTCCTTCGCCATCACGCGATTAGTGGGAACGGAAAACCTGACCTACCATTTCACCGTACTTCTTGGCAAGAAGTTGGGACGGGTCGTTCAAACGCCCCAGGGAAAAGTAGATTTCTCCACCGGGCTGACCTTTAACTCCGTAGAAATGGGAGATCAGACCCTTAAGGTCACTTTCGCATGGCCAAAATTCGATACTGAAACAGGAGATCCGATCTGGAAAACAGCAGGTCAGCAGGATTATGATCTTCGAGATCAAATCCTCAGTATCCGTGAAAATCGTAGAGCGGTCCTCGAAGCTTCTAGTGGAAGCAACCTCAAAGTATGGAGGGATGGAGAGATCCTGGTCCCGCTTCCCTAATTACGAAAATGGAATGCGTACCCGGCTCTGGACCGATCGGAGAAGAAAAGCTACAGTCTCCACCACATGATTGGTCATATACGCAATTTCTGTATCGTCGCCCATATTGATCATGGGAAATCGACTCTCGCGGACAGGCTTCTGGAACTGACCGATACCGTCAGCCAGAGGAAAATCCGAGAGCAATTCCTCGACTCCAATGAATTAGAGCGGGAACGGGGAATCACCATCAAAGCCAAAGCGGTCGCGATGGATTGGAAAGGGTATCAACTCAACCTGATCGATACTCCCGGCCACGTCGACTTTACCTATGAGGTATCCCGATCCCTCGCCGCTTGCGAGGGGGCCGTCCTCCTCGTTGACTGCACACAAGGAGTGCAAGCACAAACCGTAGCCAATACACTGCTCGCGCTCGAGAACAATCTAGAAATCGTACCGGCTCTGAACAAAATTGACCTTCCCACAGCACAAATTGATGAGAGCATTGAAGAAATGGAAAGCTCCCTCGGCGTGAAAGCCGAAGAGATTCTCCAGGTCAGTGGGAAAACCGGAATGGGGGCCGAAGAACTTCTCGCACACGTCATTAAAACCGTGCCGGCTCCCGATGGTGACCCAAAAGGCCCGCTTCGAGCCATGATCTTTGATTCGGAATATGATGACTATCGAGGCGTCATCGTCTACATCCGGCTCATTGATGGAACTCTCAAGAAAGGGGATAAAATCCGTTTTGTCGGAACGGATCGGGAAGCGGAAATCGAAGAGGTCGGGGTGTTTCGCCCCGAACCGGAAAAAATGAAATCGCTGACCGCAGGCCAGGTGGGATATGTCATGGCCAATATTCGATCCATTCGCGATATTCAGATCGGCGATACAATCGTCGAAAAAGAGAATATCAATGCGGAACCTCTTCCCGGATACAAAGAACCGGTCCCTATGGTGTACTGCGGCTTTTACCCGACCGGGGATACCGATTACGAAATGTTGAAAAAGGCGCTCGAACGCCTCTCCCTCAACGATTCTTCCTTCTCGTTCCAGTCAGAAACGAGCGAAGCGCTTGGATTTGGATACCGGTGTGGCTTTCTCGGCCTCCTGCACATGGAAATCATTCAGGAACGCCTTGAAAGAGAGGAGAAAGTCCAACTCATCCAGACCGCACCCAACGTTACCTACGAGGTGGTAACCAACAAAGGGGAAACGCTCCGGATCGACAATCCGGCAAAGCTCCCGGATGATGGACTAATCACAGAGTGGAGAGAACCCCTTGCGCTCGCAAAAATTATCATTCCGACCGAATTCATCGGGAATGTGATGGGGCTCTGCGGAGACCGTCGGGGAGAATATGTCCGGACAACCTACATCAGCCCGATCCGCGTGATTCTGGAATACCATATTCCCTTCTCTGAAATCGTCTTTGATTTCTACGATAAGCTGAAATCGGGAACACGGGGATATGGAACACTTGATTACACAATTGAGAAATATGAGCCGGCAGAGCTTTGCCGCCTTCGAATTCTTGTCGGAGGAATTGAGGTAGATGCACTCTCCACTATTGTGGCACGAGAATTCTCCGCCCGAAAGGGTCGTGCCATGCTGAAAATCCTCCGAAAAGAAATCCCCCGGCAGATGTTTGAAGTGGCTCTGCAGGCTTCCATAGGGAAAAAGGTAATTGCACGGGAAGACATCCGAGCCCTCTCTAAGAACGTAACAGCCAAATGCTATGGTGGAGATATCTCTCGAAAACGGAAGCTATGGGAAAAACAGAAGGAAGGAAAGAAACGCATGAAGGCGGTGGGGAGAGTGGAGATCCCACAGGAAGCCTTCATGGCGGTTCTGAAGAGCAACGAGGGCGAATAGAACGCGAACGGAAGTCGACCGCCCTGGTCCTCCTCGTTCTCATGATCATCGTCCCGGCTCTGGCGCTCTACAAGGGCGTCGGGGAATCGGACATTCGTTTCCTTGTCAGCGGGGGAATTCTCCTCCCTCTCGTCGCCCTGACCTGCGCTCTCTACTGGATAGGATACCGATGGGCCTATACCCTCGCGGTATACTCGGCGGGAGTCGGTCTTTTCTGCACGTTCCTCTACACCGTCCGAGAAGGGGGAGGTTCGGCCTTCCTCTTCCTTGTCCCTTTCGTAATTGCAGAGTATATCCTCTACCGAACGCGCCAAAAGAGCGTGAAACCAAAAGAAGAAAAGACAGAGAACACGCAGATGGCAATCGGACTCTGGCTGAAGGAAAATATTGAGGCAATCGTAATCGCATTTGTCATGGCCCTTGTCATTCGCTGCTTCTTCATCGAAGTGTTCAAGATTCCATCGAGTTCAATGGAACCGACCCTGTTGGGAGATTACCCCACCCGTACCCATCCGGATTGCGACTTCCAACACAACCATGGCCAATGGCCCGAAGGTGACCGGATTATGGTCATGAAGTACAACTATCTTTTTGAAGATGTCCAACGGTATGACGTGATGGTCTTTAAATTCCCGCTGGAACTCTCCCGCAACTTCATCAAACGAGTTGTCGGTCTTCCCGATGAAGAAGGGTTTATCTTCGGAGGGAACTGGTTTATTCGATCGACAAAAGAAGAGGAGCCCCGATTCCAGTTCGCACGGAAACCGGTCTCAACGCAAAAAGAGATCTGGATTGAACCGGCAAGTTCGGGACATTGGTTTGCGAATCGAAACATCTTCCTTGAAGATTGGAGAGCTCCTGCTGAAACCCCTTTTGACATCCTAGATGGGAACCTGAAAACCTATGGGAAAAACACCCGTTTTGTCCTGAAGGAAGCGCTTCGGGATACGGATCAACATCCCGTTGGAGATGTGATGATCGCCTTTGAGATCACTCCGACCTCCGGGGCAACGACCCAGGCTGAGATTAAGAATGAACTCGGAACCTTCACCCTGACGCTGGGGCCAGACAAAAGTATTCTCTCGTTTCAAGGGGGGGATTCAAAAGAGAAAACTCTTTCCCTCGACCAGGCCACTATCCCGCCTGGAAAAACAACGCGCATTCTTTTCTCTGTCTATGATGGGCAAGCCATTCTCTTTGTAGAGGATCACCCCTTCGCCCCCCTAACCGCACAAACGTGGTATCAAAGTGACCTTCCTCTTCCCCGGGGAGCCCAGATCTCCTTCGAAACCAGAGGAAAAACGGTTCTCAGCAATTTGCGCATTGGAAGAGACCTCTACTACCGCGGTCGTTCGGGACCGGACGGAAACATTCCAGATGGCCCCTCAGGGGTAACGACGACAGGACCGGGGGAGTAC
>CAYRLD010000001.1:0-21456 GCA_964424925.1 uncultured Planctomycetales bacterium | reverse complement strand
AACCAACTGACGAAACATTGAACCGGGATCGAGACCGAGAGGGTTCCCCCCTCCCTCATCCCCTTCTTCCATCTGGTCCGGTTTTTCCGCGTCATATTCAAACTCCACGTCTTCTACGAATACCGTCCCTGTAGCACTCGCTTTTGTGAACTTTCCTTTCATAATTGCATTTCCATTCTCTTTGATCGAAGTAATGGTCGCTCTAATCGTTCCCGTAAAATCGAGTTTGAGCGGTTCATCTC
The DNA here is from genome assembly GCA_964424925.1 of uncultured Planctomycetales bacterium. GTDB lineage: Bacteria > Planctomycetota > MHYJ01 > MHYJ01 > JACPRB01 > CAYRLD01. The sequence continues at coordinate 21,214 of CAYRLD010000001.1, read as the reverse complement.
CGATCATCTCTGCGAATTCTTCGGGAATTTCCTTCAATTTCAGAGACATTTTCTGACCCACTGTGATCTCCAGTTTCTGCCCTTCTGTAAACCGATACCGCAATTCCTGCTTATCTGTACTTTCCTGCCCTCCTGGTAAACAACTAAGAAGCAGAACCAGAGCAAACCGCACCATCACAAATCTCCTATTATCTTTTCATGACCTTTATGAGAACTCCCTATCCAATCGGGTTGTGTTCATCGTATATAATAGAGGCATGAACAGCGCAATTTTCCTGCTTTGGATTACGAGCTTTTTCTCACCCCAGGACCCACCTGAGGTGGTTTACGAAAAAGTCCATCCTTCCGTTGTCGCTATTCGATCTTTAGCGCCCCTTGGAGAAAGGTCGGGGAGCGGCGTTATTATCGACTCTTCCGGCACCATTTTAACCTCCTATTCTGTGGTCCCCAAAGGAGCAAAAAATATCCGCGTCTGGACAACGGAACCGGGAAAATATCAAAACGTTGAACTGATCGGGACATCCAAAAAAGATGAGCTTTCTTTGATTCGGATAACACCAAAAAAGAAACTCTCTCCCATTCTTTTTGGCAAATCAGCCCGAATCCGAATTGGGGACATTGCCTATACCGTGGGGAATGCGGCCAACTCTATCATTCTCGATACACAACCTTCCTTTCAAATAGGCGTCATCAGCGGCTCATATAATTTACAAGAACCGAGGGCCAATTCGACCTATCAAGGAATCGTATTGGAAACTTCCGCAGCGGTGAATGTCGGTATGGAAGGCGCCCCTCTTCTCGATAAAGCCGGAAGAATGATTGGATTTATCACCTTAAATTATTCTCCAAATCGATTCCTCGGTTGTGCGATTCCTATCGATGGGCAGATTTTTGTCATCAACCGGCTTCGTAAGGAAACAACGTCCAAAGAAAACTTGGAATCCAAGGAAGGGGAGTTGGGGGTTTCCGTACAACCGGGAAAAGGAGGCCTCGTGATTACGAATATTCTTCCGGGCAGCTCTGCAGAATACGCCGGGCTACAAGTCGGAGATGTTATAGAAAGAATAGGAAAGGATGTTCTTCAGAAACCGGAAGACCTGGACAAATCTCTAAAAGGAGTGAAATCAGGCGATGTAATCTGGGTAGCGATAAAAGAGGTGGGCGTAATCAAGATCCATCTTCGAGGGAAAAAATAATGTGGGGAATCCTCGTCCTGCTCCTCGCAACCCCTTCCTTCCAGGAAGAGAGCCCTGTTTCGATTCCAGAAAGGCTTTTACAGAAACTTCGAGAGCAATCGGCCAGATCCGTTGTCGCAATTGAGGTGGACCGGACCTCTGACCCTCAAGGAAGAACGGGGAGCGGTTCTCACGGGTCACACAACGACTACTATAACCGTCCCGTAGGCCCCACGAGTGGGACAGTAATTGCCGCAGATGGATACATTCTGACAACATGGTTTAATGTTTCTGGAAAAATTCAGACCATAAAAGTAACCGGGTGGGATGGGAAATCGTCCGAAGCAACTCTGGTCGGTTATGATCAAATCCACGATATCGCTCTCCTACAAATCGAAAGAACAGACCTTCCCCTTCTTCCAACAGCTTCCCGCTATCGCCAAGGGGATTTTGTATTTGTTGTGGGAAGGAGTCCCTCTCCCCTTCGCCCCACCGTCAATGTCGGAATTATCAGCGCAACAGATCGATGGAAAAAGAGCGCTGTTCAAACCGATGCCGAATTAAATTATGGAAATGTTGGAGGACCCTTGATCACCCTTCAAGGGGAACTCGTCGGTGTTACCTGTCATATTCGACCCCGAGAACCGTGGGGACAATCGAGCGGCGTGGGGTTCGCGACCAAATGGGAGACGATTCAAAAACTCCTGCCTAGGCTGAAAGCGGGGGAAAAGATACTTCAAAAAGAACGTGCTTTTCTTGGCATTCAACCAGGAGAAGGGGAACCCGATATTGTAGGAATCCAGGTAGGACAAGTTTTGCCCGGCAGTCCTGCCGAACAGGCCAAAATTTTACCCGGAGATATCATTACAAGTATCGACAAAGAAAAAGTAGAGACATGGGAAGACTTCCTCTCGATCCTGGAAAAGAGAAAGCCCGGAAAGGCGGTTCAAGTAAAGGTCGAGCGCAAGATAGAAGGGGTGTGGAAAACACAGACTTTCGAAGTACGATTGGGGGCACTACCTCGTGGGAATTAATACACTCACAATTCTAACCTTCTTTCTTCTTTGCCAATCAACCTTTGCACAAGAGAGAGATCTCGACCGGATCTTAAAAAGGCAAAAAGAGCTCCACGCTGTCATTGATAAGGTAAGCCCCGCTTTCGTCTTCGTTGCAAATGGGTCCGGTGTCTGCATCTCTGAGGATGGCTGGATCTTGACGAACCATCACGTGGCTGGAAACAACCGCTCCCACAAGGTTCATTTTTCAGGAGGAGCCTCTTACCAAGCAAAAGTGATCGGTTTTGATCCCTACGGAGATATCAGCCTCTTAAAAATAGCCGACGGGAAAGACCTTCCTTACTGTGCCTTGGGAGACTCAGATAAACTCAAGATCGGTCATCCGGTAATCGCGGTGGGAAACCCTTTCTTAATTGGCCGGCAAAATTGGCAACCAACCATCACCTACGGCATTGTCTCCGCCCTTCACCGGTATATGGACAATCCTGGATATTTTGATGCGATTCAGACGGACGCGCAGATCAATCCTGGAAATTCTGGAGGCCCCCTCATCACACTTGAAGGAAAAGTCGTCGGAATCAACGGACGAATCGATATCAAACGTTTCCGAAACCGGGTCAATACGGGGATTGGGTACGCCATCCCGGCAAACCAGATTCGAAGGTATCTGAAAAAATTCAAAGCCGGAGGACGCGTTCGAGAAGGATATCTAAGTGGAGTCACCGTGGGGGAATGTGGCGATTCTCGCTACGAAAACACATTGGATTATGGAGAGGGCGTTTTCATCGCAGGCTTAGAAGAGGATTGTCCTGCGGAGAAAGCGGGACTTCAATTGGGAGATATTATCATCAGAGGGGGAAAATATCCCATTCAAAACATGAACCGATTTCATGGAGTCATGGCGAACTGGCCTCAAGGAGAAACCATCCTCATCCATGTGAAACGACTGGAAAAGAAGGAGTGGAAAAATCACTCCATAAAGGTCCTTTTGGGAGTTCCGAACTAATCGACCGACCTATTTCGGTCGATTCCACCGTTCGTATTCCTTATCCCAGACAAGCTTATCCCTGTACATCTCATACCAGGTGAGCCATCGATCCGCTGCTTTGACCGGATTGTCAAATTCCAGATCAAAACGGGTACCGGTAACCAAACAGAGCGTATGGAGCAACTGCCGGTAATCGAGATGCTTTGCAATATACTGCGCGCACTTGTCGAGGGTATCCATGTCTCCGGAGAAAAGGTTCTTCAGATGATCTTCATCCGACCCTGGAAAAACCTTTTTCATTACATTCTCAAGGTAGACCTTGGTCGACCTTCCTTCAAATTTTGTCTTCTTGTCTTCTTCCATACCCTTATTCTACCCCTATTTGGAGCAATGCAAAAGAAATCCCCACAAGATTGGACGGAAAATGGCCGTCTGATTGACCCCCGGAAAGGCGACTGCTATAGTCCTCTGCATGTCACAAACAATCACTCTTGCACACAGCCCCGATAGCGATGACGCTTTCATGTTTTACGCCCTAGCGAAGGACCTCGTCGACACGCACGGTCTCACGTTTCGGCATGAACTTCATGATATTGAAACGCTCAATCAACAAGCCGAAAAAGAGACTTTCGATATCACTGCCGTCTCTTTTCACGGATATGCCTACGTATCGGATCGATATCAGTTGATGACCGCGGGGGCGAGCGTGGGCGATGGGTATGGACCAGTTGTGGTTGCAAAGCGACCTTTGGCGACACAGGATCTTTCCGAAGTTGTCGTTGGGATCCCGGGAGAACATACAACCGCAACGTTGGCGCTCAATCTCCTCTGTCCAGGCATCCGGACAAAAGTCCTTCCTTTCGATGAAATTCCTGATGAGGTTCTAAAAGGAAATGTAGATGCCGGCCTTCTCATTCACGAAGGACAAGTTACCTTCCATAAAGACAAACTTTGCCGGATCGTTGATCTTGGAGAATGGTGGAAGGGAGACACAGGACTCCCCCTCCCTCTCGGCGCCAACGCGATTCGAAAATCCCTCGATCCGAAAACAACCGGAATCTGTTGTGATGTTCTGAAGGCAACGATTCAATATGCTCTCGATCATCGAGAAGAAGCTCTCGATTACGCTCTTGCCTTTGGTCGGGGATTGAACCGGTCTGATGCAGACAAATTCGTCGGGATGTATGTAAACGGGTTTACCCTAGAATTGGGGGAGCGAGGAGAGCAAGCGGCGGACCTACTTCTGCGATTGGGCCATGAGAAAGGTCTTATTCCCTCCCGCATTACTCCTCAGTTTGTCGGGTAGCGACCCGATTACGGCAAGAGCTCTTGAAGCTCTTTATACGACCGACCGCTTCCGAGACATTTCCCCGCTTCATCATAGAGAACCATAAACGGCAACTCTCTTCCGCTCCATTCTCGACGAAACTGTTTTCGTGAAACAGAGTCCGAAAGGAAGATCACGCGTACAGCAAGACGATACTTTTGAACTATCGGTTCCGCTTTCGTTTCCCAGCGAAGAGCCTCCCACCCTTCTTTCTCCAAAAAAAGCACGAGAGTCTTCTTCTTATTTGAGAGAGCCGAAGCGAGATCAAAACCATTCCGGGAAGAAACGATTCGATAATCAATATCTGAACTCATCTTCGGAACCGATTCTGGAGACCCAACAACAACACGATAATGGGGATTTACTTTTTCCAAAGCCCTCTGCAAAGCCACGATATCGGTTGTTTTAGATCTGTAACGGAACTGAACCGAGCCACGATTCCCAGAATGATAGTTCACAATTACAGAATCAACGCCTACAAGCCCCTCCAGGGCTTTTTGAGTCACCGGGACTCAACCAGCTCAGTCTAATCCATCTACAGTAAAGAGAACGGTAGAGGAAGAAGAGGCACATCCGAATAAGAAAATCAGAAGAAATAAGGACGATATTCTCATTCGCATAGATTAAAAGATGGCAAAAAGTGATGCAAATTTTCTTTTTGGAACCCTTTTCCGGAGAAAAATTATTTTTTACCTCGAAAATGGAGCTTGGCAAAAGGCAAAAACGATAACGAGACATGCACTCGCTCCCCTTCAGATGCTTTTTTCTCTTTTTGCTCCTGGAGAACCGGTCCCATCTTGACAACCACAATACCTAGGGGTATAAAACAAGGTAGACACCTTTCGGTAGTATCTAGGGTGTGTGGGACGAATAAGCAGAAAATACGCAAAAACGGAAGCAGTAAAAGCAATATAGCGTAGGGAGAGAGTTGGGGGGACGGCAGTATCGGGGTTGAGAGTCCCGTTTGTGGGCTTTCGATTTCGATTACATTTCCACGGGGAGACAATCCCCCCCGATTCGGTTCCCACCATCTGCTCTTTAGGTGTACGTCCATTTTGGACGGGTGGTATTCATGGCGGGACGAATTTGGAGAGAGCACTCATGGGAAGCCTATTCGAAAATTGGGAAGGAAGCACATCCGCGATTTCAAGCGCAACCGGTTCCGAGGGAAAGAAGAAAGGAACCAAGAAATCCACAAAGAGTAAGGGAATCCGTCTATCCCGTGTAAACACAACCCCTGGGATCCATCCCTTTGACCAGGTGAAGTGGGATCGACGTTCTTCTCGCATCACCAACCCTGACGGCTCAACGGTCTTCGAGATGAATGACATTGAGGTTCCGGAAAGTTGGTCTCAATTGGCGACCGATATCATGGTCTCCAAATACTTTCGTAAAGCAGGCGTTCCGGACACAAAACATGAAGTGAGTGTGCGACAGGTCATTCGCCGCGTCGCCCATACTCTTCGTGATGCAGGAGAAAGGGACGGATACTTCTCCACCCCTGAAGACGCCGACACATTTGAAATGGAGCTTACCCACCTTCTACTTCACCAAGAAGGTGCGTTCAACTCCCCCGTCTGGTTCAATTGTGGGCTTGCCCAAGAGTACGGAATTACCGGAAACTCCGTTGGCAACTACGCACTGAACCAAACCTCCGGCCAACTCGAAATGACCAATGACAGTTATTCTCGACCTCAACTTTCCGCATGCTTCATCCAGTCGGTCGGGGATGATCTTATGGATATCGCCGATCTGGTTAAACGAGAAATGCGCATCTTTAAGTTTGGTTCTGGAACTGGATCAAACTTTTCAAAAATTCGCGCTTCGGGAGAAAACCTATCTTCCGGTGGAACGTCCAGTGGACTTATGTCCTTCCTGGAAATCTATGATAAATCAGCCGGAGCGATCAAAAGTGGGGGAACCACACGCCGTGCGGCCAAAATGGTCGTCCTCGATTGTGATCATCCCGATATTGAGAAATTCATCACCTGGAAACAAACTGAAGAAGAGAAAGCCCGAATTCTTATTGAAAAAGGGGGGTACCCCGCTGATTTCAATGGAGAAGCGTATCGGACCGTTTCTGGGCAAAACTCGAACAACTCTGTCCGTGTAACGGACCAATTCATGGAAGCGGTCATCCAGAATAAAGAATGGACGACCACGTGGAGAACCAACGGGAATCCTGCGACGAAGTTCCAGGCAAACGACCTATGGAAGAAGATCTCCAATGCGGCGTGGAGTTGTGCCGATCCGGGAATTCAATTCGACACCACGATCAATGACTGGCACACCTGCCCAAACACAGACAAAATCCATGCGTCGAACCCTTGTTCCGAATACATGTTCCTCGATGATTCGGCTTGCAACCTCGCTAGCATCAACTTGACCCACTTCCTAACAGAAAACGGGCAATTTGATGTAGACCGATTTGTCCATGCATGCCGCGTTTTCACCACGGCACAGGAGATTATCGTTGGATTTGCTAGCTACCCGACAAAACTGATCGGAGAAAACTCGATAAATTACCGACCTCTCGGGCTCGGTTATGCAAATCTCGGAACCCTCCTCATGCTTCTTGGAATTCCGTATGACAGTGATCGAGGCCGATCGATTGCCGGAGCGATTACGTCCATCCTGTGTGGAAGCGGATACCGCCAAAGCATCGATCTTGCCAAAACAGTGGGCCCCTTTGCCGGCTACGAGAAAAATAGAGACCCCTTCCTGAAAGTCATGAAAAAACATCGGGATGCCGCATATGCGCTTTCAAATGATGAATGCCCACAGCACCTTCTAAAAGCGTCCCGTGAAATCTGGGATGATGTTGTCCTTCAGGGAGAAAAGCACGGCTTCCGAAACGCTCAGGCAACGGTGCTTGCCCCAACAGGAACGATTGGCCTCCTGATGGATTGCGACACCACCGGCGTGGAACCGGACTTTGCTCTCGTAAAGTTCAAAAAACTTGCGGGCGGAGGCTATTTCAAAATCATCAACGAATCGATTCGGGAAGCGTTGAAACGGCTTGAATACTCTTCCGATCAAGCTCAGGACATCCTTACCTATATCACAGGAACGAATACGTTGCGCAATGGCTCGGCCATCAATGTGGATCGTTTGAAGGAGAAAGGTCTCACCGAAGAAGAAATCACAAAGGCGGAAAACCAACTCCCCCGAGTTTTCGAGTTAAAAAACGCCTTCTCTTCAATCACGATCGGCTCCGACTGCTACAAGCGCCTGAAAATCAAAGAAGGGGACGACTTCCTTTCCAAACTGGGATTCACCCAAGACGAGATCGAGTCTTCCAACGAACGAATCTGTGGAACCATGACTGTGGAAGGAGCCCCGCACCTTCATCCGAAACATCTACCCGTTTTCGATTGCGCAAATACGTGTGGAAAAACGGGAAAACGTTTCATTCACTGGATGGGGCACATCAAAATGATGGCCTCCACCCAGCCGTTCCTTTCCGGGGCAATCTCGAAAACCATTAATATGCCCAACGAATCCACAACGGAGGATATTCAAGAAGCGTATCTACAAAGTTGGCGTCTTGGGCTCAAAGCGGTCGCCCTCTATCGGGACGGATCAAAAGCCTCTCAACCGCTCTCTAGCAAAGTCGAAAAGGAAGAGAAGAAAGCGGCACAAACACCGCCCACTTTTGAAGAGTTTGTCGCGAATCGATTCCGACTTCCGAGAAAACGGGGTGGCTTTACCCAGGAAGCGCGCGTCGCTGGAAACAAGATCTATCTTCGAACAGGAGAGTATCAGGATGGATCCCTCGGAGAGATCTTTATCGATATGCACAAAGAAGGTGCTGGATTCCGTTCGATGATGAACTGCTTTGCTATCGCGGTCTCTCTCGGCTTGCAATACGGGGTTCCCTTGAAGGAATTTGTAGACGTCTTCACGTTCACCCGTTTTGAGCCTCAAGGGCCCGTCGATCATCCCAACATCAAAATGGCAACTTCCGTTGTCGATTATGTCTTCCGCGTCCTGGCCCTGGAGTATATGGGGATGACCGACCTGGCACAGGTCAAACCAGCCGACGAGGAAATGACAGCCATGCGGAAGAAAAAGTCTACCACCCGAAGAAGAGTTGTGGCCACAGAAGCGATGAAAACACCGGCCGCTTCCCCCGCTCTCAAGACAGACAACGGAGATACCAACGTTCTTTCCCAACAACTCGGAAAAATGATGGGAGACGCCCCCTTTTGCAACACATGCGGACATGTAACCGTCCGAAATGGAACATGTTACAGATGCATGAACTGCGGAATGACGATGGGCTGCTCATAGAAAAAAGATAGGAGAGGGGTTGTGGGCCCCGCGTTAGGCTATAAAGTCGACGTTGGCCCCAACCCCAGACTCAATCTGTGGGTTATTACGGACCGGTGGAAGCCCTTCTTCTGGATTGTTTCGACCGCCAACAATCTCAACCATCACGTGGGCGACCAATTCGGTCGACCGACGCGTGATTGCCACCTGTTGCGGTGTAATCTGAGCCAAGCCCGCCACATCTACGGACTCGAGAGACCCCAAAGCCATTAAAACCCTCCACCCCCCGGTAGAGGCCTAATTATACCCCTTTTTGCAGCGTAGGTGCAACTCGAGTTGATGGATTATCATCCTCTAATGTTGCTGATTCGAGAAGAGCTCTGCGGACAAATCGACTCGAACGAAGGGTTCTTTCGAGCTGATAAGTAATGACCGTATCGAGAATTGTCCGTAAAGCGTCTACCAGCCACTTTTTGATCGGTTCCCGGGGCATATCCCCCTCACCAAAGTGAACCAGGGACTCCAAGGCCGCTCGTCGAACGAGAAATCGCTTCTGATCCCGAGGGCGACATCGCAAACAGATAACCCCTCCATCCCGGGGGGCAAAATAAGCCTCTGTGGTGGTAATAGTATTCCGACATCCCCCACATTCTCGCAATCGGGGGAAAAATCCTAATGCGCGCAACGCTTTCGATTCGAAAGAAAAAAGAAGGTCGGGGAGAGGAACATCCTTCTGAAGTCGATGGAGCGCTTCCGAGGTAATTTCATACAGATTTCTAACGACCTGCCCATCGAGTGTAAAAGTATCCAAAAATTCGGCTATATAACATGCCGTCGAATAACGACTAAAATCCTCCGCCAGAGCGTGGAAATCCTCGATCAGTTCCGCTTGGGTAACCAAATCAAGAGATCCCGACATTTTCTCCATACGAACGAGGTTGTAAACCGCAAGAAAATGAAAAGCTCCTCGAAAAGTCGATTTTTTCCGTTTCGCGCCCTTTGCGATACAAGAGATCTTCCCGGAATCTCGTGCGTAGAATCGAAGAATCTGACTTGTCTCACTGTAGTCAATGACCCGAAGACAGATCGCTTCTGTTCTGTGAAATGGGCTTCCGCTCATGCTGAACTCTACTTCAGATCCTGAACAAAACCGTCGAGTCGATTTAATCCCGCTTCCAGCCGGTCCATGGACGTAGCATAGGAAATTCGAATATGTTCCAGGCTTCCAAACGGATCGCCCTGAACAACCGAAAGATGTACCGATTCAAGAAGAAGTCGGGATAAAGTCGCTGAAGACGAAACCTTTTTTCCCTGGTACTCCCGTCCAAAAAGTTCGGAGATATTGGGAAAAACATAAAAAGCCCCCTCGGGCTCGGTGCAAGAAATCCCAGGAATCGCAGCAAGTCGAGAAAGAACATACTCCCTCCGTTTGCCATATTCGAGAACCATCTTATCCACACACGACTGATCCCCGGAAATAGCGGCAACCGCGGCGTGTTGCGCAATGGTATTCGCATTGGAGGTAGACTGGGTCTGTATTTTTGCGGCCGCCTTAATCACTTCTTTCGGACCGGCCATAAATCCAATCCGCCACCCCGTCATCGCATACGTCTTGGAACAACTATTTACGACGATCACATTTTTTCGCATTTCGTCAGAAACGGTCGAAATCGATACATGGCGCCCCGCGCCATAGACCATCTTTTCATACACTTCATCAGAAATAACATGAACGTCGGTGCCGGCCAAAACTTCGGCCAAACTTTGCACTTCCTTTTCCGAATAGACCGCCCCTGTCGGATTACTCGGAGTGCAGAGAATCAACGCTTTTGTACGTGGGGTAAGCGCCTTCTTCAATTGATCCGGAGTCATCCGAAACCCGGATGATTCGGAGGTGGGCACAAAAACAGGTTTCGCGCCGGTCGTCTTTACCATTTCGGGGTAACTGACCCAAGCGGGTGTCGGAATTAAACACTCATCATCGGGGTCGAGAATGGCATGCAGAACATTAAAGAGAGATTGTTTTGCCCCGGTTGAAATTAAGATCTGACCCGGATCATAAGAAACAGAACTTTCTCTTTTATATTTATCCGCCACCGCTTCCCGAAGAGAAAGAATCCCCGCGCCTGCCGTATAGCGAGTATGTCCCTGATTCATCGCCTCGACAGCGGCTTGAATAATGTGGGGTGGGGTTGAAAAGTCCGGCTCTCCCGCAGAAAGAGAGACAACATCCACGCCCTCCGCTTTTAGAAGAGAGGCCTTTTCAGTCACCGCAAGCGTGGCCGATTCTTTAATTTCTTTTACCCGTTTTGATAAGCGCCCCATTTATCTCCCCTAGAATAATTTCAGTGTACAAAAACGGACCCTCTTTCCCAAAAAAGAATATTCAATCTTCCAAACCAATCATATTATTGATGAATCTTCTCTGATTTTAGGCGTCGGACTACACATGACCGCTTCGGGATATACACGTACGAGATCAAGACCTCCTACGAGGCCCATCCTTGTTGTCGCCAACCGCGAACCCTACGTCCACGTACAAACCGATAGTGGAATTCAATGCCAGACTCCGGCCGGAGGAGTTACCGCTGCTCTCGATCCGATTCTTCGATCTCTCGGAGGAACCTGGGTAGGCCACGGGAATGGGGATGCCGATCGGGACACGGTAGATGAATACGACCGAATCATGGTCCCTCCCGCCGACCCCAGCTATACCCTGCGACGCGTTTGGCTGACGCCTGAAGAAGAAGAGGGATATTACCTCGGATTTGCGAATGGAGCTCTCTGGCCACTTTGCCACATCGCCTACACCCGCCCTGTATTTGACCGAAGCCAATGGGAAACGTATGTAGAAGTGAATCGGAGGTTTGCCGCCGCCGTGGCCCAAGAGGCGCCGAGAAAATCTCTCGTCTTTGTTCAAGATTACCACTTTGCTCTTCTGCCAAAATATTTACGGCAATTAAGAGATGATTTAGCCATTGGACAATTTTGGCATATCCCCTGGCCGAACCCAGATGTATTCGCCATCTGCCCCTGGAAAGAAGAAATCCTGGAAGGCCTTCTGGCGAATGACCTCCTCGGATTTCATATTCAACACGACTGTAACAATTTCTTGGCAACGGTTGGTCAAGAAGTAGAAGCCCGCATCGACCGCGAAAATTTTTCGATCGCACGGAAAGGGAATAAAACTAAAGTGTTACCCTTTCCGATTAGCGTCGACTACCCCGCTCTGGAAGAACAAGCTCTGGGAAACGAGCACCAAGAGGAAGTTCGATCTTGGCAACACAAACTAAATTTAGGAAACGAAGCGATCTCCGTTGGAGTAGATCGCATGGATTACACCAAAGGACTTCTCGAACGAATCGATGCAATCGATCGATTTCTCACACAACACCCAAAATGGAAAGGAAAATTTGTCCATATTCAGGTCGCCGTTCCTAGTCGCTCCCCTGTACCCGCTTATCAAAGACTCGACCGGGAGCTAAATGCGAAAGCAGATGCCTGCAATCAAAAACACCCCGGATCGATTCGCCTCGTCCAAGAACATGTTTCTCAAGCAGGGGTACAGGCCCTTTATCAACTGGCAAACGTCTGTCAGGTAAGCTCTTTACACGACGGGATGAACCTAGTAGCGAAAGAGTTCGTTGCCACCCGAACCGACGAGCAGGGCGTTCTTATTTTAAGCCCCTTCACAGGTGCCGCCCGAGAACTGACGGATGCAATTCTCGTAAATCCTTACGCCATTGATGACCTTGTAGAAGCCCTTCCCGTCGCTCTAGAAATGAGTGAAAAAGAACAAAAACGGCGAATGCGAAAAATGCGTCAAATGGTTCGTGAACATGATATTCATTACTGGGCCCGAAGAATTCTTTCTGAAATTGGAAGAGCCTCGCGATGATTCCCCATTTAAAAGAAGGGCATGGTTGGATTCGAAGCCGCTTACAAAAAGCATCCAACCCCGCCTTCTTTTTCGACTTTGATGGAACACTCTCCCCCATCGTGTCGCGCCCGGATGAAGCACGCTTCCCACGAGAAACAAAGGAGGCGATGAATCGGCTTCTCAAAACATCTCGTGTAGCGGTCATTAGTGGTCGCCCTGTTCGAGAACTCCGATCCCGAATATCGCTACCCATCTGGCTTATCGGAAACCACGGACTGGAAGAAAGGTCCCCAAAAGGAACCACACAGAAAACGGATGTTTCCCGGTACACCAAAACTCTACAGAAGGTGTGCCGGCACTTTCGAGCCCTCGCACGGGAAACGCCAGGAAGCCTTGTAGAATGGAAGCAGTTTTCGGTTACTTTACACTATCGAAACGTAAAAACGTCACGAGTGGCCCCTCTTCGCGAAAAGATCAACCACATCCTCAAAGATCACCCCGAATTAGAGTTACAGCGGGGAAAGAAAGTCTTTGAGGTTCGAATACATGGCATTGGAAACAAAGGAACCGCCATCGAAAAATTACGAAAACGGTGGAAAAGTGACTTCACCGCCTATTTCGGAGATGATGTCACAGACGAAGATGGCTTTCGAAAACTGGGGAAAGGCGACCTTCCGGTTCGAGTTGGCTTTATAAAAAAAGATACCGCTGCTCGGTACTTTGTTCGAACTCCTCGTGAAGTTCGACAGGCGATCGATTTTCTTGCTGAGGTGCAAAATGGAAAATGAACCTTTCGAATTTTTTACATCGGTAAAACTGCTCGAAGCAACCGGTCGGATTGCTCGAAATCAAAAAGAGCTTCTTACCGCACTAAAAGAGATCGATGAAGCAACCCTCTTTAACCATACCCACCATTTTATTCTTCAGCACAACTATCTAACCCCAGAACCTCCCAGTGGTTTCGCCTCCTGGGTGAATGAAGCACTTCAGGATCCCGTTCTGGCGGAACATCTTTTTGCCGTAAACACGATGGATTTTGAGTCTCTGGGTGAATTAAGAACCGCTCTTATCGAAACCATTGAATCGCATCTCTCCTCCTCGGACCATAATCGGGATGCACCAGAAGGAATGGAGTTTCATTTTATCCGGGTCCATTCTTATACCGTTCCCGCAGGCGTTTCTGCGACTACTATTGCGGAACTCGCATCAAACTTGGAGCAGGTTTCCTCCAACAGCATCTATCACCACATGTTTGAAGCCCGGCTTCGGCTGGGTCGCCAACAGAACGATTTTTCAAACTGGTTAACTTATGTAGGCGACAAAAAAGTCGCCGATCAGATCGCCTCGCTCGATCCGTATCTATATTCTCTCGATGAACTTCGCCGTCGCATTATCATTCTTCTTCGGAGTCGATCATGAACTCAAATCTTTCAAACTATCTTCCGATCGTTGGTCCTCAAGTCATTAACGAGCTTGAGGTTCTTTCCCAATCTCTGGAAGGAACTCGAATAAAGCATATTAATTCTACCGCCGTAGGGGGAGGCGTAGCGGAAATCCTCATCCGAATGATGGGCCTCGGAAAAGAACTCGGGCTAGATATGACGTGGGATGTCATCCGTGGGAATGATGCCTTTTACCAGGTAACCAAAGCGATGCACAACGCTTTCCATGGAACTCCTTTTCAATTCACCCCCGAAATGTGGGATAGTTACCGAGCGACAACCGAAGAAAACATTAAAACACTCGATCTCAATGCGGATGTGTTTCTGATTCACGACCCTCAACCCGCCGCGCTCGTTACCGAAAGAACCCGGACCGGAGGTAAATGGATCTGGCGTTGTCATATTGATCTTTCGAATCGGCAACCCGCCCCGTGGGAATTTATCGAACCATTTGTAGCCCGATACGATGCCGCTGTTTTTTCCTCTCCCAAATACATTCAAAATCTATCGATGCCCGAGGTATTAATTCCTCCTTCCATTGATCCATTGAGCGATAAAAATCGAGACCTGCCTCCTGAATTCGTTACCTCAGTTCTCGAACGGTTCAACATCGACCCCAAAAGACCCATACTGACTCAAATATCCCGTTTTGATCGACTGAAGGATCCCATCGGGGTTTGTCGTGTGTATCAAGTGGTGAAAAAGAGTATCCCGGAATTGCAACTGGTCCTGGCAGGAGGGGGAGCAAGCGATGATCCTGAAGGAGCGGAAGTTCTTGCCGAAGTGCGTGAGGCCGCGGGAAATGATCCTGACATTCATATTCTCGAACTTCCTCCGACCGCCAATATGGAGATCAATGCTTTGCAACATGGGTCGACTATTGTGATGCAAAAGTCTCTGAAAGAAGGGTTCGGCCTCACCGTATCCGAAGGGATGTGGAAAGGGAAACCGGTGGTGGCGAGCGCCGTAGGAGGAATCGTTTCGCAGATCCGTCACGGAATTACGGGAGAACTCGTTCATTCCGAATCGGGGGCGGCACAGTCGGTGAAAAAACTTCTCGTCAATCCCGAATATGCCAAACAGCTCGGAATCGCCGCCAAAGAGCATGTTCGGAACAATTTCCTTCTCACACGCCATTTGAAGGACTATATGCTTCTCTTCCTCTTCGTGATGAAAGGAAGCCGACAAGGCATCATTTCTGGATAAATTTCTTGCCCAAGAGTGAGGAACCCGCTATCAATATTGGGCCTTCCACTTGCTTGCGTAATGGGCGTGTGGCGGAACTGGCAGACGCGTACGGTTGAGGGCCGTATGGGGCAACCCATGGAGGTTCGAATCCTCTCACGCCCACCACGCAAGCAAATGATAGGAACGACGATACAGGAAGTGATCGACAGCCGGGTTCTCCGGAAAAACGGTCTGGGAGACCCTTCTCTTCGACGGTTTCCGGTCTACTTACCCGCCTCCTACACCACCCACAGAACAAAACATTATCCGGTCTATTACATGCTGGCGGGGTTTACCGGAAGAGGAGAATCCTTCACACATCGACAAGCCTTTTCAGAAACCTTACCCGACCAACTCGACCGCCTGATAAACAAAAAGAAAATGAAAGAAGCGATCGTGGTGATGCCAGATTGCTTCACTCGGTATGGCGGCTCCCAATATCTCAACTCATCGGCCACAGGAAGATACGAAGACCATTTGGTGAAAGAGGTCGTTCCCCACATAGATAAGATGTTCCGAACGAAACCAACCCCTTCTTCACGAGCGGTACTGGGGAAATCGAGCGGGGGATACGGCGCCATGATTATGGGAATGCGCCACCCGGATGTGTTTGGTCATATCGCTTGTCATTCGGGGGACATGTATTTTGACTACGTCTATCGAGTCGATATTCCACGCCACCTCAATATCGTATCCCCCTTTGGAGGAACCCTTGGATTTATCCAAGCGTGGGAGAAGATGCCCAAAAGAAACGCAGGGAAATATTTTCCGGCCATCAACATGCTTGCGATGGCTTCCTGCTATTCCCCAAACCCGAAATCCAAACTCGGATTCGATCTTCCCTTCGATGAACATACAGGCGAGATGATCCCGGCTATTTGGAAAAAATGGCTCGCCTGGGATCCGGTCCATATGCTACCCCGGTATCGGAAAAATCTCGCAAAGTTGAAAACCCGGTTTATTGACTGCGGAACGCGGGATCAATTTCACCTGCATTGGGGCGCACGTATTTTCGCGAAAAAGGCGAAGGAATTGGGCGTTCCCTTCCGACATGAAGAATTTGATGACGACCATTCCGGGATCTCGTACCGGTACGATTCGTCCCTGCCGGTCCTCTCCCGGGCGATGAAATAACAAGAACGCTCTACGGGTGCCAATACTTCTTCCGGTTCTTCTTTTTCCAGAGATCCATTTCCGCCAGCTTATCAAAAGCGGCTAAACCAGCCTGGATACAACGAAGTTCCGCATCATCCTTCTGTTTCGGCGTGATAAATTTATTCTGGTTTCGTTGAGCATACGCAGCACAGACCGCTCCTGCCCGAATCTTTCCGAGAGACGCCAACGTCAAAAGAGCACTGATCTCCATTTCGAAATTTTTTACCCCAACCTTCGCCATCTCTCCCGGAAGATCTGGGTTCCGTGGAGGAAATCCTGGGACTTTGCGTGACTGCGCCCCATAAAATCCAGGAGCCGATGCGGTTATCCCCGCATGATGACGGAATCGGAGTTCATCACAAGAATACAAAAGCGCCGTTACCACCTCATGATGAGCAACGGCAGGATAAGATTCCGGAACAAAGAAAGAGGATGTGTTTTCTAATCGAACCGCTCCGGTCGAAACAACCAGATCCCCGAGGCGAATTTCCTTTTGAAGCCCACCACAACTTCCGATCCGGATCATCGTAGGAGACTTGATACATTGAGCGAGTTCGATGACGGCGATTTCCATGTTATCCGGCCCAATTCCGGTCCCCATAACACTCATCTGTCGGCCATGATATTTGCCGGTAAAGGTCACATATTCGCGATTGCGCCTTTCGCACCGAACCGAATCAAAAAGGCCGGCCACCCGCTCCGCTCGTTTCGGATCCCCGCAGAGGAGAATATCCGAAGCGACCTCTCCAGGAGCAACACCGATATGGTATTGACGCCCTGATCCATCTACGACTCGTTCCGCTGATTTGTAGGTACTCTTTTTCGCCATCGTGGTGCCATTCTAGGCCTCCTCTGACCAAAACGTCCAGACTGTTTTCGCGATCATATCCCTTTTCCCTTCCGGCTTTTTCGGATAGGTTGGACCCGAAGGAGGAAGGGGGACGTACTCCGGCGGGTTAAAGGCGAGCGGCTTCGCGTGAGCGGCTCACCCCAATCCCGCCGGTCGGCCCCAGCAGTATGATCTATCGAGGCATCACTCTCGATCGCTTTCAAGAAGAAGCGATTGGCCGCATCCATGAAAATGCATCTATTCTTGTCGCCGCACCTACCGGAGCGGGAAAAACTCTCGTTGCCGAATATGCGGTCGAAAAATGCATTTCAGAAGGAAAGCGAATTATTTACACCGCCCCGATTAAAGCGCTCTCTAATCAGAAATACAGGGACTTTACTTCTCTGTATGGGGACCGGGTGGGAATCAAAACCGGGGATGTAACCATTAATCCTGATGCGCAGGTCATTCTTATGACCACAGAAATTTTTCGAAATACGATTTTCGAATCCCCCCAGGCTTTCCAAGATGTTGCTTACGCCATTTTCGATGAAATCCACTTTCTCGACGATATCGAACGGGGCACGGTATGGGAGGAATCGATTATATTCGCTCCGGAACATATCCGCTTTATCTGTCTTTCTGCAACGGTTCCCAATCTCGATCAAATTGCCCACTGGATTAAACAGGTCCGTCCAGAAGCCGACTTTCATACCATCATTGAAACCGAACGACCCATTCCCCTGCATCAACATATCTATATCCCAGGAATGGGCGTGAAACGGTTAAAAGATCTGCACGAGCTAGAACGGGCAAGGCGGGCGCACCATTATTACACCAAAGTTAACCAGGCTCAGGAGTCGGCTAAATGGCGCAGTTCCTTGATTGATCACTTAAAACAGCAGAATCGTCTTCCGGCGATCTACTTTGCCTTCAATCGAAGGGAGTGTGAAGAATTCGCCTCTCAAGTTGGGCACTCCCTTCTGGAGAAACAGGATCGCCAGGAGATTCTTACACTGTTCGACAACCTCTGTGCACGATTTGGGATCGAACCGGACGCCAATTCTCGTCATCTTCGATCGATGGTCGGAAAAGGGGTTGCGTATCACCATGCAGGTCTCCTCCCTACACTCAAAGAAGTGATCGAAAGAATTTTCACGACCGGAAAACTGAAGCTTATCTTCGTGACCGAAACCTTTGCGCTCGGAATTAATATGCCGGCCCGCAGTGTCGTCTTTAACTCGTTACATAAGTTCGATGGCAGACGTGTCTCCTTCCTACGCACTCGAGAACACGCCCAGATGTCCGGCCGGGCCGGAAGAAGGGGATTGGACAAGGTAGGGCACGTCTATTCCGTCGGAGAATGGCCCCATGTCCGTGCTTCGATCTACGAAAGAATTCTCCATGGAAACGTAGAACCGATTCGAAGTCAGTTCAATCTCTCCTACGCCACGCTTCTCACCCTTTGGGAACACCTTGGAGATAAGATTTATACCGCCGCAGAAAGATCTTTTAGTAACTTCGCGAGCAAAAAGAGAAAAAAGAAGAGTCCGCATGGATTTGCCGGAAAAATAGCCCAGATGAAGAAGAAGCTTACCGTTCTTCGAGGCCTCGACTATATCCAGGGGGGGAAACTGACCAAAAAAGGTCATTTCGCAAAAAATCTTCAAGGGTACGAGTTACAGGTATCCGAACTACTCTTCCGGGGGGTTCTCGAAAAAGTACCGGAACATCTTCTGGTTATGGTTTTTAACGCAGTTGCCTATGAAGCGAAACGATCTACCTGGCACCGGCTGATCAAAGTAGACCCCCACCGAACGATTCGAAAAAAATCGTACCGGGCGGTCGATGATATTCTGATTACGGAACAATCTCTGCAAATCGAAGATCGAACAAAAGAACTCGATTTTAAGTTGGCCAGCGCCATCTGCGCCTGGAACGAAGGCTGTTCCTGGGCAGAGTTAGAAAAACATACGAGTGCCTCCGACGGGGATCTCGTCCGATATTTCCGCCTCACGATCCAACTTCTTCGAAATACGATGTTTGCGCTCGATCGGGATCACCCTCTGCGTCCGGCACTTGGGAGGTCCCTCGACAATGTCAATCGAGATGTCGTCGATGCGGAACGTCAATTACGCCTGGGAGTCGAGGAAGACCCTGTAGATCAACTCTTTCTTGAGGATGAGGATTTCATCTCCGAGGATTAATTTCCAAAGGATATTGGATTTCTTCTTTCCCCTCTCTCTTTCATTTTGTATCTTTCCACCACCAACGATCCCCCAGGATACGGAGAGAGCTCGGAAGAAATTATGGGGTCGAACAGATAATAGAGTATGTGAGGAGGTACCCCCATGAATCAACCCGAGCTATCCGGGGCGCAAACCCCTACGACCCTTCTTGAAATTCGTAAATCGATTCAAAACCTCCTGTCTGACGACTTCACCACCCGAGGAATCTCTCTCGAACAGTTGGAAAAGTATGGGGCCGAAGCTGCCCAGGAAATCGTCCGAACGATGTTGAAAATGGCGGACGAACCGCACGCCATGAATCGACTTTGCGAAGCTCTCGAAGAGATCGGAAAACCTTCGATGAGCTATATTCTGACAACACTCGATCAAATTTCCGAAATTCGAAAGCCGACCGACGCCTATCTAGTTTTGAACTTAATCGAAACCCTCTACCGAATTGAAGATCCCAGCGCTTCCGAACCCATTTCTCGGCAATTAATTAAATTTAGTGCGGCCATCGGACGGAATCATAACAACGTTCTCGTCGACATCTGCGAACAAGCCAAAGTGCGAATCCATACGATCTTGGTATATTGGAACTATTCGGCAGCTTCGGATGACCTTCACTCTATGCTCGGCGATGGTCGAAAAAGAGTTCGGGATGGGCTGGTGAATGCTTTGGGTCGATTTGGGGATCAGCGAGCTCTTCTTCCCCTGATTCGCCTCTACTCGATTGAAGAATCGGTTTCGATGTCAGGCGCATCCACCATTCGGCAAACCTTCCGGGATATTATCCGCCGCCATGCCATTGGAGAATCGGAATCCCTTTTTGGAACGTTGAGCGAAGACGAACGGGGTACGCTGGAGAAACTATTTCCAAAATCTAAAGCCAAAGGAACTCACCGCTAAGCGAGGCTCTTTTCGATCTGTTCGGCTATATCCAATACCGGGTCATCTTCATACACCTTCCCCATCAATTGTAAACCCAAAGGTAACCCATCCTCTGTTTTTCCAGACGGTATGGAGATCGCAGGAAGTCCGGCTAGATTAGCCCCAACGGTAAAGACGTCGGAAAGATACATGTCGAGAGGATTGTTTACTTTTTCGCCAAATCGAAAAGCGGCAGAAGGACAGGTCGGACCAGCAAGAACATCTACCTCTTCAAAGGCCTTCTGAAAGTCCTCATGAATAAGCCGGCGCACCTTAAGAGCGTGCCCGTACCACGCCTCTTGATACCCACTGGAGAGAGAAAAGGTTCCGAGGAGAATACGTCTCTTTACCTCATCTCCAAAACCTTCCCGTCGGGAGTTCAAGTGAAGGGAGAGGAGGTCTCCCGCGTCTTCGCTTCGGTGGCCATAATGGACGCCGTCATACCTCCCCAGATTAGAACTCGCTTCGCTCATCGCAATGAGATAGTACGCGGAGATCGCCGAATCGAGCGTCGGTATTGAAATCGGGACCCGGATCGCCCCTTTTTCTTCTGCCTTCGTAATCGCCATCTCGACCGAGGAAGCCACTTCGGCATCGAGCCCTTTTGGAAAAAACTGTTCGGGGATCCCTATTTTTACCCCTTTAAGAGTCGCAGTTCGTTCTCCACGAGGCCGATCGACAGAGGTCGCGTCCCGTGGGTCTACCCCGGTGATCACGTCAAAGATTCGACGCGCGTCATCGACCG